>CAMYMP010000683.1 GCA_947259435.1 uncultured Woeseiaceae bacterium | reverse complement strand
GAACGCCTGGCGGCGATTCGCGAGGCGGGCTACAACACCTTCCTGACGCGTAGCCGCGACGTATACATCGACCTGCTGACGGACTCCGGCACCTCCGCCATGAGTGACCGGCAGTGGGCCGGAATGATGCTCGGCGATGAGGCTTACTCGGGCAGCGAGAATTTCTATCACCTCGAATCCGTCGTGCGCGAGTATTACGGCTACAAGTATCTCGTACCGACGCACCAGGGTCGTGGCGCCGAAAACCTGATGTCGCAGATTCTTATCAAGGAAGGCGATTATGTGCCCGGCAATATGTACTTCACGACGACGCGTCTGCACCAGGAACTGGCGGGCGGTATTTTCGTCGATGTCATCGTCGACGAGGCGCACGACCCACAAGATACGTTTCCATTCAAAGGCAACGTGGACCTCGGCAAACTGGCCGCGCTGGTTGACAAAGTCGGCGCCGATCGTGTGCCTTATATAAGTCTCGAAGGCAATGTCAATATGGCCGGTGGGCAACCGTTCTCGATGGCGAATTTGCGGGAGCTGCGTCTTTACTGCGACCAGCACGACATCCCGATCATGCTCGATGCCACTCGCACTATCGAAAACGCCTGGTTCATCCGCGAACGCGAAGCTGGCTACGCCGAGAAGCCGGTCCGGGACATACTGCGTGAAATCTGCGACATGACCGACGGCTGCACGATGTCGGCCAAGAAGGATGCCCTCGTCAATATCGGCGGTTTCTTTGCCTGCAATGACGACGACGTTTATCGAAAAGCGCAGAACCTCGTAGTGGTTTACGAAGGTCTACACACCTACGGCGGTATGGCTGGTCGAGATATGGAAGCCATGGCGCAAGGTATCCGCGAAGCTGTTACCGAAGAGCACATGGCGGCCCGAATCGGCCAGGTTCGTTACCTGGGGCAAAAACTCGAAGCCGCGGGCGTCCCGATTGTCGAGCCGATCGGCTCGCACGCTATATTTATCGATGCCCGGCGATTTCTGCCGCACATCGACCAGGACGAGTACCCGGCGCAGGCGCTGGCCGCCGAGCTGTTCATTGAATCGGGTATTCGCTCGATGGAACGCGGCAATGTCTCCGCGGGACGCGACCCGGTGACGGGGAAAAACCGTCGGCCGAAACTGGAACTCGTGCGGCTAACCATTCCGCGGCGTGTTTATACACAAGCGCACATGGATGTGGTCGCCGAGTCCGTCATCGATCTTTACCAGCGGCCGCGACAAGATTCGTGGCCTGAAAATGGTCTACGAACCTGAATACCTGCGTTTCTTCCAGGCTCGGTTCGAGCCTGTTTCCTGATATCGCCGGCCCGGCCCGTTCCTGCCGGCGCGCGCCGTTCAGTCGAGGTCCGGCAGGCCGTGTAACACGAGCAGGTAATAGCTGACCATGCCGATGATCTTGTCATTCTCAACGACCGGCGCATGGCTGATGCCGAAGTTCTCGAACAACCGGGCGCAGTAACGAATCTCCATGTCTGGCCGCACCGTAAGAACCGGCTTCGCCATGATCTCGTAGACATTCACGCGTTCCGGCGCACGGTTCTTTGCGATGACCTGTTTCGCGATATCCGAGAACAACAACATGCCGTGTTCATCGTTTTTGTCACGACGTTTTACGATCAGGCTCGTCGCACCGACTTTTTTCATTACTTTCAATGCCGACAGGACATCGATCGAGCCATCGACCTCCGTCACTTCGGTACGCATACAGTCCCGCACCGGACCCCAGTTTGGGATGTTCATAGGTTTTCCTCCACTAAATCCACAAGCTCCTGCGCCTGGTGCACGACACCGACGGCGTCTTCGACATCAATCAGGACCGCAATCCCGGTGCCGGGCTTCTTGTCGAACTCACCAACATCGCCAATATGCTCCAGGATATGGCGACTCAGGTGCTGCTCTACGAGCAACAGCACAACGTCGCGCTGCGAGCTCAGAGTTAGCCCAAAGAAAGTCTTACTCTCCTTGATTCCTTCGCCGCGGGCATTGGGTATCACGGTACATCCCGTCGCGCCGGCTTCGCGTGCGGCCTCCATGATGGCGTCAGTCGCTGAGTCTTCGACGAAGGCGACTATTAGCTTAAAATGCATGGTCTTTGTCCTCTTGCAGTTCGTCTTGTTCGATGTCGGAATGGTCTACCCGTTGTCGCATGACCGCCAGCTGACCGTAAGCCAACACCGAGATTATCGGAAACAGGGCCGCGAAAGCCACAAGTCCAAATCCATCCAGCAACGGGCTGCGCCCTGGTACCGCCTCGGCGAGTCCGAGGCCAAGCGCCGTAATTAACGGCACGGTTACGGTGGATGTCGTCACGCCACCGGAATCATACGCCAGCGGCACGATCACCTTCGGCGCTAACGCTGTCTGCGCAATAACGACCAGATAGCCGGCAGCGATGAAATGTTGCAAGGGCAGGCCCGAAATTATTCTGAAGCAGCCCAGGCTCACACCAACACCAGCGCCGATCGCGACAGCGACCCGTAGCCCCCAAACACCGATCGCGCCGCCCGACACAGCATTCGCCTTGATGGATACGGCCATCAGCGCGGGTTCGGCCAGCGTCGTGCTGAAAGCAACGGCGGCGCCAAACAGGTACACCCAGTAATAGTCTCGCCAGATTAGTGCGCCCGCCGCGCTTATTCTTGCGGACTGCAGGAATTCCGGATCCGTCAGTTGCTGTGCCATCAGTCGGCCGAGCGGAAAAAGCGTGTGCTCCAGTCCTTCAAGAAACAGACCCAATCCCACAATGACAAATACAAAGCCGACGACAATCGGTCCGACATTCGGCATTCGGCCGCCGATGACAAATTTCTGAAAGGCAAACAGGAAAATGGCGATCGGCAGCACATCAATTGCGCTGTTGCCGACAAACTTCAGGGCGTCGAGAATCAGATCCAGTCGAGAATCGTCCCGTACAACAGCACAAAAAGAATCGGCGTCAACGACGCGAACGCGATGAGGCC
>CAMYMP010000682.1 GCA_947259435.1 uncultured Woeseiaceae bacterium | reverse complement strand
ACGCCAACCTTGAGCGTGTTTCTCTCGAGTCCCAGCAGATCTTCCACACGGCCGAACAACGTATTCGTGAACGCGGCCTCCTCTGGCCCGTGCATCTTCGGTTTCACAATGTAGACGCTGTTGCTGCGGCTGTTTGGCAGTCGCTCGGTCTGCTTCGAGTTCGCCATCACACAAGCAGACGTAACGACGGCGTCAAGCAGTCCTTCGAACACTTCGTTACCATCTTTGTCGAGGACCGCGTCGGTCGTCATCAGGTGGCCGACGTTGCGCACCAGCATCAGGCTTCTGCCTGGCAATTTGAGCTCACCACCGTTGCTTGCCGTGAACTCGCGATCAGCATTGAGGTGGCGCGTCATCTCGCGGCCGCCCTTGTCGAAGCTCGCCTCGAGCGTGCCGCGCATCAGGCCCAGCCAGTTTCTATAAACACCGACTTTGTCGTCGGCATCGACAGCTGCGACCGAGTCCTCGCAGTCCTGGATCGTCGTGATAGCCGACTCGAGTACGACGTCACTGACGTTGCCCGGTGCGTCTTTGCCCACGGCATGTTCCGGGTCCGTCTGAATCTCTATGTGCAGTTCATTATTGCGAAAGACGTAAGAACGGCGGCTGCCTTTCTGGCCGAAGCCTACGAATTTTTCCGGATTACGCAATCCCGTCGTTTTATCGTCGGCCATTGTTGCCATGCACGTCGCGATATCCGCCGAGCGGTCGACGGAGTAGGCGCGCACATCAGCGTGGCTCCCGGACGCGAGCGGCACGGTACGATCCAGGAACTCGGCCGCATAGCGAATCACCGCGGCGCCGCGCACCGGATTATAGGAGGAACCACGCTCCTTGCCGCCGTCCTCTCCAATCACGTCCGTGCCGTAGAGCGCATCGTACAGGCTGCCCCATCGCGCATTGGCCGCGTTCAGGGCGAAGCGGGCGTTGCTGACCGGAACGACGAGCTGCGGGCCGGCAATCGACGCGATTTCGGGATCAACGGCCGTGGTCGCAATCTGAAACACCTCACCCGGGTCCAGCAGAAAACAGATTTCCTTGAGGAAGGCCGTGTACTCTTCATGATCCCACGGCGAATCGCTGTGCGATTTGTGCCAGCTATCAATTTTTTCCTGCAGGTCGTCGCGTTTTCGCAGCAGTTCACGATTTGTCGGCGTGAGATCGGCGATCAGAGACTCCAGGCCGCGCCAGAACTCCCGCTTGTCAAAGCCAATGGCTGGCAATAATTCTTCTTCGACAAAGCGAAGGAACGCAGGATCGACGTTCAGGCCGCCGACCATCATACGGCTGCCGGGGCCCTGGTCTCCGGTGACCATTTTTGGCATCGTCAATCTCCAGGCTCTTCGAGTGAAAGGCTGCTGACAGTATCAGTTATGTGTTGGCCGTCAAGCGCCTCGCGGCGGACCGGGTTAACCCGTAATTGAATCAGGACCAGCATTGGGAGCAACACGATGGCACTGCAAGTAAACGGCCTGCAGATCGAATACGACACGTTCGGAGAGCCGGGCGCCGATCCGATATTGCTGATCATGGGTCTAGGCACGCAGATGACGGCCTGGTCGCCCGACTTCTGCAATGCGCTCGTGGCACATGGCCACTACGTGATTCGTTTCGACAACCGGGACATTGGCTTGTCGACGAAATTCGAGGGCGCCAAAGCTCCGAGCAAATTTCGCTACGTTTTGAACCATTTTCTGCATACACCGCTGCAGGTGCCCTACTCTCTCGAGGATATGGCGTCCGATGCGGTGGGCGTGCTCGAAGCGCTCGATATCGAATCTGCGCACGTGGTCGGCGCGTCGATGGGCGGCATGATCGCGCAGCTCATGACGGTCAACCATCCCGAGCGGGTGAAAACTCTGAGCTCCTTGATGTCGACCAGTGGTGACCCCGGGCTGCCGCCAGCGCGCCCTGACGTCGTAAAGCACGTGGTCACGCGCCGGCCGAACACGGGCGATGCTGACGCGATGCTCAGGCACCTGACCAAGACGGCGCAGCTCATAAGCAGCCCGGCATATCCACGTAGCGACGAGGAATGGCATACGCTGATTACGGCGGCAGTGCAGCGCAGTTTCTATCCGATGGGATTTGTGCGCCAGATGGCAGCAATAATTGCAGATGGCAGCCGTGTAGAGCGGCTCAGGAAGATCGATAAACCGGCGCTCGTCATCCACGGCAGTGCCGACCCGCTGGTGCCGGTCGAGGGCGGCATCGACACGGCACGGCACATAAAGGGCGCCAGGCTGGAAATAATCGAGGGGATGGGCCACGATATCCCTCCACAACTCGTCGACAAACTCACCTCGATGATTGCAGCTCATGCAAAAAATTAGCTTGTTAACCGAAAATCCCGAGCGAACGCTCACCGCCGATTTGTGCGACGAGTACGAGGATGCCCGGGTCATTGCGGGACCATTCATCAATTACGGTAGCCGCCGTGCATGCATCGGTCCGGTGGAAGTCATCTCGACGCAGGATGACAACTCGCTCGTGTCTGCAGCGCTCAGGGAGCCCGGTGATGATCGCATCCTGATCGTGGACAACGCAGGTTCGACACGTTGCGCCATGGTCGGTGGCGACCTGGCTAACGCCGCGCATGAGAACGGCTGGCAAGGCATCATCGTGAACGGCGCAGTTCGCGATGTCGTGGAGCTCCAGGATGTCCCGATCTCGATTTTCGCTCTCGCGGCATGTCCGCGTAAGAGTGAGAAAAGGGGACTGGGCGCTCGCGGCGAGCCGATTGATTTTGCCGGTACCACCGTTAATCGTGGCGATATTGCTGCTGCCGATCCGGACGGCGTCATTATTATTGACGCCTCAACTTTCAATGGAGCTTAGCTCGGCGTAAAGCTGTTCGCGTCGTATTCGGGATCTCGTGAGAGTCTCTCAAGAGACATCGTCAGGGCTTCAGCCGGCTTCCAATGAATCTGCGAAATCTTTCGCCATAGGGAGGCCGGGCAATGCTCAGAAGATCAGCCGACATCTGCGTGTAGACGGCTTTCTTGTGACTGAACTCCATGA
>CAMYMP010000681.1 GCA_947259435.1 uncultured Woeseiaceae bacterium | reverse complement strand
ACGCGGTCGTAAAAGGGGATGCCGAGGGTGTGTGGGAGCAGGTACTCTGCGACGCGGATGAAGCCGCTTCGCTACAGCCCATATACGAGAGTTCCGAATTTCCTGATCTTGCCGGCCACATGCCGGACCGCTCGATCTTCAGGGGCAAGAAGTATGCGCCGATGGGGCTTGTGCAATACAGCCGCGGCTGCAAGTTCAACTGTTCGTTTTGCTCGATACGCGCTTTTTACGGCAACAACCTGAGGCAACGGCCGGTCGAAGACGTTGTTGAGGACATCCGACGTTCCGGTCGACACCATATATTCATCGTCGATGACAACCTGTTCGTCAATGCAGAAAAGGCGCGTGAGTTATTCGAAGCGCTCATACCGTTGAAAGTCACCTGGTCGTGCCAGGTGTCCATCGACATTGCGCGAGATGCCGACCTTGTCAGGTTGATGGCACGAAGTGGTTGCATAAGCGCATTGATTGGTTTCGAGTCACTCGACCCCGAGAGCCTCAGGGAAATCAAGAAGGGCTGGAACGTCAAGTGGCAATCGTATGACGATGCCGTCGATGTTTTTCGGCAGGCGGGGATCATGTTGTACGGCACATTCGTTTTCGGCTGTGACAACGACACCGTCGAGTCCTTTGACAAGTCCGTCGAATTTGCGACGCGTAACAAGTTCATGCTCGCCAATTTCAATCCGCTGACGCCGATGCCGGGCGCGCCGCTGTTCGATCGCATGCAGCGGGAAGGCCGCCTGTTGCATGAACGTTGGTGGCTGGACGACGACTTCAGTTACGGCGATGCGACGCTGCTGCCAAAAAACATGACACCAAGGCAGCTGACGGAAGGCTGTTTCGCGGCGCGCAGAAAATTCAACAACGCGAAGTCGATCATGTATCGCCTGTTTGACTCTCATTCGAACTTTCGTTCGCCGTACCGGGCCGGCATATACATGCTGGCAAACCTGATCTCGAGGCGCGAGATTTACAGCAAGCAGAGCCGACACCTGGGGTCGGCGCCGGAGGATCGCCTCACGGAGCGTGCGGCGTGAAGGTTACTTTTCTTCGCCCGAATATCGGTCGCCTCGCGAACGGGCCATACATCGATGAAGGTCGCATGGAGCCACTGACGCTCGGTGTCGTTGCCGCGTACACGCCCGCCGATGTCGACTGCGTGCTGTACGACGATCGCATGGAAGACATTCCGTTTGACGAACCGACCGATCTCGCCGCGATAACGGTCGAGCTCTACAACGCGCGCCGTTCTTACGAGATCGCGGCTGAATACCGCAAGCGCGGCGTGCCCGTGGTTATGGGCGGGTTCCACCCGACGCTCGTGCCCGACGAATGCCTCGAACACGCCGATGCGATCGTGACCGACGATGCCGAGACGATCTGGCCCAAAGTCGTCGACGATGCCCGCAACGGTCAGTTACGCCGCATTTACCGCGGAGGAACGGATTATCCGCAACCCGGTGGCGTGCAACCGCGCCGCGATCTGTTCGAAGGCAAAGGCTACTTGCCGATAAGCCTCGTGCAATACGGCAGGGGCTGTCGCTTTGCCTGCGACTTCTGTGCCATCACAACGTTTTTTAAACGTACCCAGGTTGTGCGACCCGTAGAGGACGTGATTGCCGAGATCAATGATCAGGATCGGAAGAAACAGCTGATGCGTGCATTAATACCGCTGAAGATCCGCTGGGTATCGCAGGGCTCGATCGATATGACCGAGGACCCCGAGCTCATGGAGCTTGTTGAAGCGAGCGGTTGCCAGGGATTTGTTATCGGTTTCGAGTCTGTGCAATCGGCAAGCATTCGTAGCATGCGCAAGGCCTCGAACCTGAGCAAGAAGTTCAAGGGATGGGACCTTTACGCGAGGCAGGTTGAAATCCTCAGAAAACATCACCTGCAGACCTGGGCCGCGTTCACATTGGGTCACGACAACGATACGGTCGAGTCAATAGACGCGACGTTTCACTTTGCCGAGGAAAACAGGTTCTGTTTCGCGGCCTTCAACATCCTGATGCCGTACCCGAGTACGCCGCTTTACAAGCGTCTCAAGTCGGAGGGGCGGCTCTTGTGGGACGATAAGTGGTGGCTGCATCCCGACTACCGCTTCAACCACGCCGCGTTCATACCGAAAAACATGACGCCCGATGAATTGACCGAGGCCGTGTGGCAATGTCGCGACCGCTGGAACTCACCAAAATCCATACTGAAACGCCTATGGGACTTTCGGACGCACCTGAACTCGCCGTACCGGCTTGGTACCTACCTGGTCTACAACAAGCTATACGCTCATGAAACCTTGACGAAGCACGGTATGTTTTTCGGTAATCACCACGACAATGTAATGCCGGAGCGCAAGGCGAGCTGACAATGAGGAGCTTCTACAACATCTACCAGTTTGTGGCGCCGCTGCTGTTTTTTCCGCTCGCGTACTGGCTGTGGTGGGAGCGCTTTGATCACAGGCACGACGTCACATTGCTGGTCATGTTCGTGCCCGTCGTTTCCTACTACGTGTTCGTCCTTGTCGGCGTCTTGAAACTGAAGCTCTGGCGTATGAACACGCGACCCACCATTGGCGGCGTACGCCCACACCACGGTTTTGTCATCGCGACGGCATCGGCACTGTTCTTTTATATCTGTCTGCGCATGGTGCCGGTCGATCACACGGGTTTCTTAAGCGTGCTGACAGCGATGTTTCTCGGGGCGTCTGTATTCGGCTTCTGGAACTGGTGGTACGAGACCTACGCCATCAAGTCAGGCTTCATATCCATCTATACGAAGAGAGCCGCCGAAGGCGCGACGGCGGAAGAAGCCGTGACCGACTATGCGCCCATCTTTTTCGGCAGCATGGGCGGCTGTTAC
>CAMYMP010000680.1 GCA_947259435.1 uncultured Woeseiaceae bacterium | reverse complement strand
TTAATACCCTGCCCAAGCGAAGTGTAACTGCAGTTGGTATCACAAACGGCTACATACAGGATTTAGACGCCAGAAGAACAATAACTACAAAAACAATAAAATCCAGATCCAATAATAATAATATCTCTGTATCCGGTTACCGATTTAGCAGTTACCTCTTTTGATAAAAAGAAAGAGAGATTAGCCCCGCCGCTCACGCCGCGGGGCTTTTTGTTTGCGCAGACAGCCTGGCCAGGCTTAAATGACGAGGTTCACACTGTGCGCCAATGATCAGGGCGCGTCGCAGATTTTGCGAACTGAACCCGGGCCACGCAACCTCAAAAATGGCTTAATCGGTTTTCCGGCCAGGACCAACGCTGCATATTGCCATGTTCAAAGTTATTCGAATCGCCGTGCTTTTGTTCATTCTGCTATTTGTGGCTCTGAGCACGTGGCTGAGCCAGGCGCGCAGCACCGACTGGAATAACAGCCTCTGGGTAAAGATTTACCCGATTAACGCCGACGGCAGTGAGGCGAGTGCCGAATACATCAGCCGCCTGGAAAGCGATGACTTCACGGGGATCGAGGAGTTCATCGCGCGCGAAACCGAGCGCTACGGCAAGTCGCTGAGTCGCCCTTTGCGCATGGAACTCGGGCGGCCGATCAACGAACAGCCCCCGGCTATCGAGCCAGGTTCAGGAACCTTCGATATCGTGCTGTGGTCTCTGAAGTTGCGCTGGTGGGCGTCGAGCACGGCCGGTGAGCAGGATTCGATCGAACCGGACGTGCGAATATTCGTTCGGTACCACGGCCCGGACCACCCGCTGATGCTCGAGAACTCGGTTGGAATGCAAAAGGGCATGATAGGCATCGTGAATGCGTACGCCAGTCGCCGACATAAGGGCGGCAACAATGTCATCATCGCGCACGAGTTTCTGCACACGCTCGGCGCAACAGACAAGTACGACCCGGCGGACGGGCAGCCGTTGCCGCCGGACGGTTTGGCCGAACCGGATCGTAAGCCACTTTACCCGCAGCGCTACGCCGAAATAATGGGCGGACGAATCGCACTCGCGGCAAACGACGCCGTCATTCCAAAGAGCCTCAAGTACACCGTGATCGGTCCGCAGACAGCTAGCGAGATTCGTCTTATCGATTAGCTTGGGCTAGGCTGAGCGGATGGCAGCGCAAGATCATCCACTGCTCTCCTGCAACGACATTCGCGTCAGCGTGCCGGGCCGCATGCTCGTCGACAACCTGAATCTCTCGCTGCGCAAAGGTGAACTCGTCGCAGTCCTCGGACAAAATGGCGCCGGCAAATCACTCACGCTACTGACGCTTGCTGGACTCCGGCCACCTGCTGGCGGACAGGTGTTGCTCCTCGACGAGGACATACGCCAAAAGCAACGACAGGCCGTTGCGCAACACCTGGCGCTGTTGCCGCAGGTCGTCGACGACATCTTTCCGGCGACCGTGCTGGACACCGTCCTTATAGGCCGCCATCCGCACATTGACCGGTTTCGCTGGGAGTCAGCGCAAGACCACGCCGTTGCCAAGGATGCGCTGCAAACTGTGGGCCTCGATCAGCTGGCGGCGCGCGACGTACTGACCTTATCGGGCGGTGAGCGCCGCCGGCTCGCAATTGCACAGGTGTTGACGCAGGACCCTGACGTGTATCTGCTCGACGAGCCGACCAATCACCTCGATCCGGCGCACCAGCTCGATGCGCTGCAGGTTTTCCGGCATCTGGCCGATTCGGGCGCCGGAATAATAGCCTGCCTGCATGACGTAAATCTCGCGGTGCGGTTTGCGGATCGCTGTCTGCTGCTTTTTGGCGACGGCCGATGGGAACTCGGCACGAGTCAAGACGTCATGACCGAGTCCCGGCTCAGTGAGCTGTTTGCGACGCCTATGGAGACCGTTGGCTGGCGCTCGCATAAACTGTTTGTCGCAGCGTCAGGCAACCCAACCTTTTAAGCGCGCAAGATAATCGTCGTGCAGCGCCTTGTTGGTCGCAAGCACAGACCGGGTCTCGAGCCCGATGGCGTTGCCATTCAGGTCGGTGAACGCCCCTCCGGCCTCGGCAACGATCACGGACAATGCCGCAATGTCCAGGATATTGACGTCGGATTCGATCACGGCCTCGATTTTGCCCGCAGCAAGAAGATGGTAGTGATAGAAGTCGCCGTAACCTCGTGTCCGGTCTGCGCGCGAAATGATTTCGGCCAGCTTTGCCCAGCCCTCGCTCATCGCCAGAGATCTGAGGTTACCGGTCGACACGGCAGCGCGATCGACATCGTCGATATCGCTTACGGATATTCGATGCCCGTTGAGCCAGGCCCCCTGACCATTTTCCGCCCAGGCGAGCTCGTCCATCATCGTGCCACTCGATACGCCGAGAATGATTTTGCCGCGGTGCATCAGCGCGATCTGCGTCGAGAAAAACGGGTACTGCCGGACGAAGCTCTTGGTGCCGTCGATCGGATCGACGAGCCAGAGATATTCAGCGTCGTCACGCGTGCGGCCCAGCTCTTCGCCATAAAAACCATGCTCGGGAAAGCGCCTGAGAATGATTTCGTTTCGCGTATTGCATGCTCGCATTCTATATCGGCTTGCGTCACAGGCGTCATGTCGGCTTTCGTCGTTACCGTGAAGTTGCCGGCATAGTACTGGCGGCTAATCCCGGCGGCGGCACGCGCTGCCTCCAGCGCAATACGAAGATAATCTGACGAGTTATTGTCGTCGTAGGCTTCCACATTAGTCCTTGCAGATCACTGCATGCGATCGGCGCAACTATGGCCGCTCGGCGGTAAAGAAACAAGCGTACGGTGCCTCGCTTGACAGGGCCGCATAGCCTGCCTATCGTACGACGCTCACTAGGTGAACCCGGTTAGGCACAATCGGGTGAACGGGAAGTTGGTGTGGCATGAAAATTATGCTCAATCCGACGCTGCCCCCGCAACGGTGATCGAGTTAAACCGTAGCCCCTGGTTCGAAACATTCCGGAGACCGGCCTCGTGAACCACGAGCGGCGCGGCGGGCGCAGGTTCGGACGCGCAACGTAGCCGTCCCTGCAGTCTCTTCGCACCGTGATACTCACGATCGTATTCGCGTGCGGGCGGCACGCACTGGAGAGACACATGCCTATTCGAGCTGCAGTTGCGGCCATGATGCTGTCGTTGGCAATCGCCGACGTTGCTGCCGCGGCCGACGCGGCCCCTGGCGACCTGCTCATTGTTACCGCGACCCGAACGGAGATTCCGCTAGGCGATGCGATCGTGCCGGTCACTGTGATTACACGTGAAGATATCGAGCTGTCGCTCGCCGCTGATCTTGCAGAGCTACTGCGTTTCGAGGCAGGTATCGACATCGGTCGCAATGGTGGGCCAGGTCAGGCGTCATCCATATTTTTGCGCGGCACCGAAAGCAATCACACGCTCGTCCTGATTGACGGTGTCCGCATAAATCCCGGCACTCTCGGCGGCGCGGCGATTCAACACATCGCGCCCGAGATCATCGAGCGTGTCGAAATCGTAAAGGGCGCGCGCTCGGCACTGTTCGGCACCGATGCGATCGGCGGCGTGATCAACATCATCACGCGCCGGGCCAAGGACGCTTACCTCGAAAGCAGCGTTGGCGCGGGTAGCTTCGACACCCGATCGGGCTATCTATCGGGCGGCAATCATGGTCCGAACGGCGAGTTCGGCATTACGTTGGACTGGCAGTCGACCGAAGGCTATGCGCCGCGCACGGACTCGGACATCAAGCGCGGCTACAATAACCTCTCGGCCAATCTTTACGCTGCGCGGCGCTTCGGCAGCAACGAAATCAGTATTCGCCACTGGCAAACGGACGGTACTGCGGAATACCTGGACTTCTTTTTGAACCCTGTGGATCAGGACTTCAAGAACTCAACGACGGCTTTTGAGCTCAGCTCCAAAATCTCTGACAAGGCAACGAGCACACTCGTCGCGTCTTTTATGCAGGACGAGATCGCGCAGACCCAGCTGGACGACTTCGTCGAGTCAGATCGTATCAGTATCGACTGGCAGTACAGTCAGGCCTTTGCGGGTCATACGGTCACGGGTGGGCTGTTTGCCATGGACGAAACCGCATCGACGCTGTCGTTCGGTACCGGTTTTGACGAAAAAACCGCCGTACGTGCTGCCTTCCTGCAGGACCAGTGGTCACGAGACAGGCATAAGACCTTCGTCGCTATCCGACTGACCGATCATCAGGCCTTCGGTAACCACACGACATGGAACGCCGAGTATGCCTATGAAATCGATGCTGCCTGGACACTGAACGCCGGCCTGGGCCACGCATTCAGGGCGCCAGACGCTACGGATCGATTCGGCTTCGGCGGCAATCCGGGCTTGAAACCCGAACTTGCCGACGAGGCGCAGATCGGACTTCGCTACTCACCGGGTAATGGGCACAGCGCCGATATCGAGCTTTACGGCAATGACATCGATGACCTGATCGAATTCGATCTGCAGACTTTTGAACTGCAGAATATCGCCAGGGCGAAGATACGCGGCGCGCAGCTCGGATACGAATATCGTGGTGATCGCTTCGTGATTCGGACCGAAGTCTCGAAGCAGAGGGCCGACAATGCGGCGACAGGCGAACGCCTGTTGCGCCGCGCCGAAGAAACCGCGACGCTCTCGTACACACAGGATATTGGCTCACACCGCGTCGGCGTGTCGCTTGTCGCAAGCGGAAAGCGAGAGGACTTTGGCGGCGTCAAGCTGGACGGTTATGTTCTCGCTAATCTCTCGGGGCAGATCAGTCTTGGCAAGCGCTGGACTGTTCACGCGCGCATCGAAAATTTGCTCGACACCGAGTACGAAACCGCCGCGAACTTCCGCATGCAGGAGCGCAGTGGACTCGTCGAATTGAAATATCGTTGGAACTGACAGGCGCCGGCACATGGGCAAACGACTGAGCAAGATCTATACGCGCACCGGAGATGACGGCACTACGGGCCTTGGTGACGGCACGCGCGTCGCCAAAGACAGCTTGCGTGTCGATGCTTACGGGACAGTCGATGAGGCGAACAGCGCGATCGGCATGGTGCTCGCATCTGCATCTGTACCGCAAAACGTCCGCGATGCGCTGACCGACGTACAGCACGACCTGTTCGAACTCGGCGGTGAACTCTGCATTCCCGGCCACAGCGCGATTCACGAGGATTTCATCGAACGCCTCGAGCAGGAACTCGATGCCCTGAACGCCAACCTGCCGGCGCTGAAGGAGTTCATCCTGCCCGGCGGCGGCGAGGCCGCCGCGGCATGTCATCTGGCCCGTACCATCGTCCGTCGGGCGGAGCGCATAACGACGACGCTGGCCGGCGTCGAGACTGTACGTCCGGAAGTTCTGATGTATCTGAACCGACTATCCGACCTGTTGTTCGTTGTCGCTCGCGTATTGGCGCGAGCGGAGTCCGGACAGGAGGTGCTCTGGAACCGACAGCGCTAGGCCGAAGGGCGGACGTCATAGATTCTTCCGCATCAGAACCGCGTCGCCTGGACAAAGTGTCGAGAACTCCGCAGTTCCGCGGATCGATTCGGGTGCATCGTCCCGATTGACGACGGCATACCCCAACCGTGCAAAGTATGCGTCGGCGTCGATAGTCAGTAACCACAATTCGCTGACGCCCAATTCGGTTGCCCGGGTTTCGAGCGCATCAACCAGCTGTTTGCCGATCCCTGTGCTTCGTGTCGATTGCTCGACCACGAGGGACCGCAGCAGGCCGGTGTTGTCGAACTGCTCGAGACCGATCATACCAACCGGGTCGTCGCCTGCCAGCGCCAGCACAAAATTCTGCATGTGAGCGGACGTCAGGTCACCGCTCGGCAGGCGTGCGTTCGACAGCCAGGACTGCGCCACACAGAGATCCAAGCCAGTAGCCCTGCGTATGGTAATACCAGAGCTCATTCCCCACTCGCCAACGCGAGCGTGCGCCGCAGGCGCGCTTCCTGCAGCGCCTCGCAGACTGATTGTGCAGCCATTACCAGACGTGGAGTCGCGCGACCGATTTCGTCTGCAGGCATCAAGAATCGGTTCTGATACTGATTCGCTGCGACGTGCGGCCAGCGTTGCCACTCTGCGAACGCGTCGGCGCCGGCATCGCTGCTCGCAAGCATGACTTCCGGGTTGCGTTGCACCACAGCCTCGACATCAACGGCCGGCGCCAGTTCGTTGAGATCGGCAAACACGTTGCTGCCACCGCACAGACTGATCAGCTCGCTGACATAGTGTTTGCCATTGATCGTGTAAACAGGGCGCCGGTCTACCTGATAGAAAACGCGCACATCTCCGGCGTCGGCGTAGCGTGCCGCAATGTTTCGCAGCTCGTCGGTGTAGCTTTGTGCTGCAAGATCGGCCTGCCTCGAGTAACCCGTAAGATCGCCGATGCGTCTTAGCGCGGCTGCGACGTCGGACAGCGTCCGCGTCCGAATGACCTCGACGTTATAGCCAACGCCGCGCAGCTCATCGACGACGTGTTCGGGCGTGCCGCTCTGCCAAACAAGCAACAAATCGGGCTGCAATACCGCCAACTGTTCATGATCGACCGCAAACGCATCGCCGATGACGGGCAACTGATTCGCATCTTCAGGGTAGTTGGAGTAAGCGCTGACACCAACGAGCCTATCTCCGGCGCCGGCCGCGAACACCAGCTCAGTAAGATTGGGCGCCAGCGTCACGACCCGCCGGTAGCTTGTCGTGGAGGTGGGTGGTTCCGGGTTCTCAGTACATGCGCAGAGACAAATTATTACGCTGCTTATGAGGACTGCATACCATGTCTTCACTGCGTCCAGCCGTACAACGTCATCGCGGCAATGACCACGGCCCAGATCAGCAGGAGGCGAAATACGAGCTTGTTAGCCGCAGTCGCGCCGCGCACGCCGCGCGCTGTGACATCCTCGCCGCTCTCATCGACAAGCGACAGCGCAGCAACGCCGACTCTGGCGAGCAGGTTTTCACTGTATTCCGATGGCGAATCGGTCTTTTGTTCGGTTGGTGCACGCCAGGCGCCGATCGCTGCATCGAAATGGCCGGCCGTGGCATAGCCGATTGCGGTGAGCCGCGCGGGGATCCATGCCAGCCAGCCGTGCAGCGACGTCGCGGCATCTCGAAGCCGCTCTGAAGTGCCGTTCGATTCTTCTTCGCGACCCGCGGCAAAGACCGCGCGACGCCGAATCAGATCGGTGACCCGATAGGCCCACGCACCGAGCGGCCCGAGCAGTACAAACCAGAAAACCACTGCGAATAACCGGTTGTTCGCCTGAACGCAGACGGCTTCTTCGACTCTGTGAATCCGCTCGAGCTCATCGGCCGGTACCTCACTCTCGATGATTGCCTTCGCGGCTTGCTCGATGCGTTCGCCGTCACCTGATTCTATAGCCCTGCAATAATCGTTGACATCTTCGCCAATGTCCTGCGGACCCAGCGAGAAGAACAATACGACAATAGCAAGCAGCAGATACGGAAAACCCAGGAGCGCATCACCAAGGCTGAACGTCACCGCAAATACGGGCAAGACGAGGACCACAGCGATCAACATGACCGGAATCAGCGCGGGCCAGTTCGCGAGCCGGGCGGCTTGCCGAAACCCGGCGTCGATGATGCGATCGAGCCATCGCAGCCTGCGCAGATGAAAAAGCCGTGTCGCGAGTCGTTCGACGACCAGGCCGATAAGCAGGGCAATCAGATGCATCTTTTCTCAACTCTTGCGGCTATGTCGCTAGGGGTTTGCTCAGGCCATCATACAAGCGTAGCCAGTCGAAAGCAGGGCCTGGATCGGTCTTTCGTCCGGGTGAAATGTCCGAGTGAGCCGCAATCTCACGAGCCGAGAGCGCAGGATAGGCCGCCAGCAGCGCAGTTGTGACGCCAATCAGGACCCCATACTGCGCCCCGGAGTACGGTTGCTCGTCTTCGCCTTCGAGCTCGATGCCGATCGAGAAGTCGTTACAGCACGTCCGCCCCTTGAAACAGGACTCGCCCGCATGCCAGGCGCGGCGATTGAACGGCACGAACTGAACGAGTTCCCCGTTGCGGTGAATCAACAAATGCGACGAGACTTCGATGTCACGAATCTCATCGAAATAAGGATGACGGTCCCAGTCCAGAGAGTTGGTGAACAGTTGTTCGATTTCCGGACCGCCGAATTCGCCGGGCGGCAGGCTGATGCCGTGTAAGACCAGCAGCTCGGGCGCAGCGCCATCTGGCCGCTCATCCTGATTGGGGCTGGCACACTGCCTTGCTGGCGCGATAAGCCCGGTATCGGTGTCGATGTGGTACGAAGTTTTTGTCAACGGTTGCCCCAGCCGTCCGGAAGGACGATAGTCAGGTCTGCGGATGATAACCGCCAACGCCCATGACTTACACGCGACTATTCATCAACGACGATCTCCGTTCCGGTCAGGAATTAAGCCTCGATAGTGACAAGGCGCGCTACATCGGCCGCGTTCTGCGACTGCGTGTTGGTGATTCCCTGGCAGTGTTCAACGGTCGGGATGGAGAGTTCGGTGCAACGACAGCATCGATCACGAGGAATGCTGCTGTGCTGATGGTTGGTGAACGAGTCGATACCGCCGCCGAGTCGCCTCTGAAACTCCATCTCGTGCAGGGCGTCTCCCGCGGCGAACGCATGGATTTTGTCATACAGAAAGCGACGGAACTCGGAGTCAAGCGTATCTCCGCTGTGCTGACCCAACACGGTGTCGTGAGACTGGACGCGACGCGCGCCGCCAAACGCCGCGATCATTGGCAAAGCATCGCCGAAAGCGCCTGTGAACAGTCCGGCCGTACACGCCCGCCTCTTATTGATCCGATCATGGATATCAATGACTGGTACGGCGCGCGGACCAAAGAGACAGATACGGATTTGATATTGCGTCCATACGCTGAGACTGCCCTGGCCTCCGTGACGGCTCCGGCAACCAAGGTCTGCTTGTTGATCGGGCCCGAAGGGGGATTCAGCGACAAGGAATATGGCGACGCCGAGGCCGCCGGTTTTGCCGCTGTGTCACTCGGCCCGCGAATACTCCGCACCGAAACTGCAGCGGTGGCCGCCCTCACCATCGCGCAAACGCTCTGGGGCGACCTGGGCGATATTACATAAAATGTGACGCAGTTCCGCGACACACCCGTGACGCAGTCAAGCGACCTGCGGGATAGTTTCTGTCAGAGTTCAAGCACCTGAACCCGACGCGCTTGCCATGGATAAAAGAATAAGGCCCGGCCAGCAAGGTTTCACGCTGATTGAGTTGATGATCGTCGTTGCCATAATCGGTATTTTGGCCGCGATTGCAGTGCCGATGTATCTGGACTACACCATTCGCAGTCAGATCGCGGAAGGTATCAATGTTGCGGCTGGCGCCAAGGCTGCGGTCTCCGAGTATTACCAGGAGCACGGCACATACCCAGCCGATAACGACGAGGCCGCCCTGGTGCCTGCCGGAGAAATCCAGGGCAATTACGTGGGCTCAGTATCCGTCACCGATGACGTTATCTCGATCGTCTTCGGCCCCGAAGCAAGCACGAAGATAGTCGGCGAAACACTCACCTTGACCGCAGCAGACAACGTCGGCAGCCTGACCTGGACGTGCGGGGGTGGCGGCGCCATACAGCCCAAACACCTGCCCGCTGCCTGCCGATAGCGCTTGATCTTTCTTGCGTAAGCTCAGTTCGCCAGCGCTCCGAGAATTTCCGGGTCGTTGAATAGCCTGCCGATCTTCGTTTCGAAAGCCGCTGTGGCCGTTCTCGAATTCTGGCCTTCAAATGCTCCACCGCCGACTTTTTCTTCGCCCTGCATTTGATTGGAAGCAATCGTGTCACCCTGCTTCGTAATAACTTCCAACAGCAGATCAAAATGCAAAGTCATGTTCATGTATATATCGGTTTTCCACTCCGTCACTGTCAGCACGATGTTCTTCGCTACTCCACTTTGAGCGATTGCTGCGCTGATCGTCGAGGAGTCCGCAGATGCAATCGGCAAGCCAATCACAGTGTAGCCACTGTTGCGCAGAGCGTTTTCCAAAGACACGGACATGTCTTGTGTCAGAGAATTGCCGCTCGCAGTCGTTACATTGAACGGATTACCATACCCGCCCCGCTGTAAACCGATGAAGTTCGGCTCCTTGTCTCCGCTAAGAATGTAGCTTCTGTTGTCAATAACACCAACGCCTACCTCTCCTGAGCCGGCTAGCGGTAACGAGACGCTTGCAGATTGATAGTCATATTGATTCCCAACCGCGCAACCTGTTACTGCCAGGAGGAGAAATGACAGGCCCAACAATTTGCGTAATTTCATTCTGCTGCTCCCGATGATTCAGTACCAAATATCTCGCCGAGCACTTCTGTGACCATTTCTTCAGGTTTCTTTCTTGCCAATGAGGTTCTGAATGACCGGCCCGTCGCGAACTTGTAATTGGTCTCCGGACTGCGAAGATCAATAGTGAGTTCGAGCATGTACATGGTTATATCCCACATCCATTTGTCTTGATAGGTAACCACAGCGTCCACGGGCGTAGGTGGCTTTGGATCAGCTCCCGACGTCGCGGTCTTGCCCATGGCGTTCAGCTCTGCAGCTATCAACGCTTCGATTCCCCGTTCATCGGGTCCGAACTTTGCGACATAAAATGTCTCGAGACCTACCAGGTCGGCCGACGGGTCGACATCCGCCGCTAACTCGGTATTAACGCAGCCTGTGGCAAGCGCGAGCACGAGGCCAGCGCACAACAGATTAAGTAGTCTCTTCATCACAGAACTCCTCCGCATCGATTCCAAAATAATAAACCCAATTCAGCCTTGCATGATTTTGTCATGAATCCAGTTGCAGTCAACGCCGGAATGTACCTGGCTGTAAGCACGGTCAGCGTTATCATAAATTCTATCGCGCGGTGCTGAGGGACCTCACTCAGGCCTGAATAGACTCCTGAGCAAGCATGGCCTCGAGTTTTTCCAGATCGGGAATCAGCGGAAATTCGTTAATCATCTTGACACGGCAAAGTACCGGTGCATCTTCGGGCCAGCCTTCGGACGTATGCAGTTTTAGCACGTCTTTGTTAACACGAACCAACTGCGGGAACCCCTGCGTCAGAATGCCAAAATAACCCGTTTTCAGTTGTCCCGTGCT
>CAMYMP010000679.1 GCA_947259435.1 uncultured Woeseiaceae bacterium | reverse complement strand
CCGATCAGGGCCTTGAACCGGATGTCGTATTTACTGCGCGCGATGCGGATGTCATCAAAACCTATGTGCGTATGGGGCTTGGCGTTGGCATTGTCGCAAGCATGGCCGAAGACTGTGACGACCAGAAAGACCTGACTGCCGTCGATGCCGAAGGTCTGTTTCCGCGAAGCACCACTTGGATCGGATTTCGCAAAGACGTCGTTCTACGCCGATATATGCTCGAATTTATGCAACTATTCGCTCCTCACATCACGAACGAACAACTCGAACAGACTCGTCATATTCGATCACAGTCAGATCTCGACAAGTTATTCGGCAACGCAGAGCTGCCCGTTCGCGGCGGGTGCACCGACAACACCGTTGCGGCTGCGTAACTAGTAGATGCGAATCCCGCCGTGCCGCTTGCGGCTGCGATGATCGACCCACCACAGGCCAAGCATGAATCCGCCGACAAGACAGGCGACGACGGCACCGGCGACCCACTGTAAAGGCATGCTGTTCTTATATTGCGACTGGCGCCCGCGAAGGCTCGCATTCTGCTCGCTTAGCTCGCTCGCGTTTGCCTCACTTGTATCGAGCTTGGCCTGCAGATCTGCCACTTCCTGATTCAGTGCATCGATTGTTGCGGCAGGAGCCGCGAACGCCCGCTTTGTCTCTTCGAGCTCAGCGGAGAGCCGTTCCACTTCGGCCTGCGTTTCTGCAACGATCAGCTTCGCCGGTTTCGCGTCGACGAGAAATCCGGCCTTGACGTATCCCTCAGTCCCGTCGGGCAACCGAACATTCGCGTAGTAACGCGTTCGCGAAAGCACGTCCATTTCTTGACCGCTATCGAGGTTACGGAACGGCCGGTCACTCGTGTCAGCCGCCCGATGCAATCCCAGCTGAAGTGTGTCGGTCACGTAGGCGGTCTCTGCCGCCACGGCCAGTATTCGCATTCTCGATCTCCCAAGTCGATGACCGCGAGTCTACTACAGCCGCCCGTCACCGGCCCGGCATTAGTGCTACTGCGCATAAAGCCAGCGCAACAGTGCCTCCTGCACTTCCTCGCCCGGGCCGCGATGGACCTCGTTGTGGTTTTGCAGCACGACTACCGCAAATCGCCGGCCCGACGACGACTGCAGATAGCCGGCGATCGCGGCGACATGGTCCAGCGAGCCGGTCTTCAAATGCGCGTTGCCAGCGACAGGACCATCGTCGAGCCGGTAGCTCAGCGTGCCATCCAATCCGGCCAGCGACATCGACGCAAGATACTCGGGCATGTAGGGCTGCTGCCACGCGAATCTCAGCATGGCCGCGAAATCGGCCGCTGTCATTCGCGCGTCTCGCGACAGGCCGGCGCCGTTATCGAACGCCAGCGCCGAAGATTCCAGTCCCTTCTGCTGCAACCAGTCACCCACAACCTTGCGGCCGCCCGCTTCGGTCCCGGGCTCACCGAGCACTTCGGCGGACAGCGTGTACAAAAGCTGGCGCGCCATGACGTTATTGCTGTGCTTGTTTATGCGTTTGATGACTTCAGCAAGCGACAGCGAACTGAATGTCACAACCGGGTCGATGTCGTCCGGCGCCTGCGCTTTTTTCCAGCTGCCTTCCAACACGCCGCCGGATTCACGCCACATTTCCGCGAACAGCCCGTACACAAATTCGTTGTGCCCGAGGGCCGCCCGATCCATGGCATAGCGATCGCAGCCATCAGGGAACTCGCCGCTGAAAGTTATCGTGTCGACCGCCTCGTTCGCCGAGATCGTGATGCCGCGCTGATAGCCGCGGCAGCGGCCCTCTCTCAGCGTCAGTCGATTGTCGATCCGCAGGTTTGCAAGCGGTGGGTCCAGCGAGACGCGTACGCCGTTCGCGTCCTGGTTCGGTTTGAACCAGTATCGAACAACCTTGAAATTCATCAACAGTGCATTGGGCGATACGTTATAGGCGCGCAGCGGCTGCCGATCGAATGCAGCAGGATCGTGATCGACGACTTCAAAGTAGCTATCGTCGATAAGCAGGTCGCCGCCAATCTCGTGAATGCCGGCTTGCCGGATTCTGCGCTGCAACTGCCAGACACGTTCGCTAACAAGAAACGGATCGCCACGACCTTTGATCAGCAGATCGCCGTCCAGCCGGCCTTTGTCGATGGGTCCGAGCGCATAAACCTCGGTCTGCCAGGTGTAAGTCGGGCCGAGAACGTCGAGCGCAACGAGGGTCGTCAACAGCTTGATGGTCGAACCCGGATTGCGCGGCACCGAGTCGCGCCAGCGCAGCGCGGGCTCACCGCTGTCGAGGTCCGCAACGTATATGCTCAGCGTGTCGTGCGGCAGTTCACGGTGATTCAGCGCGCTCTGCACCGGGATCGGCAGATCATCCTGCGACGCCGCGACGCAGGGCAGCAACAGCAGGGCCGCCGCCAAATTGAGGCTCAGTCGCTCTATCAGGTCTATGGAGATCATCGCTAAGCGGGTTTCTTGAGACCAAAGGACCGGATGCGATCGGCCAGCGTCGTCGGCCTGACCCCGAGCAGTTCTGCCGCGCCATCCGGACCCGAAACCCGCCAGTTTGTCTGCTCGAGTGCAGCCGCTAGATTCTGTTTCTGATATTCCCGCATTTCCGTCTCCGTCAGAACGCGCTTACTGCCTTCCGGCTCATGCGTCAGGTCACTGTCCGTTTCGACCCCCACATCTGGCATCGACAGGTCGAGTCGCAAAACGTTCCCCGGTGACAGGATGACCGCCCTCTCGATGACGTTCTTGAGTTCGCGAATATTACCCGGCCAGTCGTACTCGCGCAGCTTGTTCGCCTGCGCACGCGTCAGCGTCATGACGGGTCGGCCGAAGTCGTTGCAGGCAAGTTCGAGGAAATGCTGCGCGAGCTGCATGATATCTTCATCACGCTCACGCAGTGGTGGCACATCAACCGGAAAAACGCTGAGGCGATAAAATAAATCCTCGCGAAACTGTCCGTCGACGATCAACTGCTCGAGATTCCTGTTGGTGGCGGCAATGACGCGAACGTCTACCGACCTCGTAACGTCGTCGCCAACGCGCTCGAACTCGCTCTCCTGTAATACCCGTAGCAACTTGCCCTGCAACTCGAGCGGGATCTCGCCAACCTCATCGAGGAATATCGTGCCGCCGTCGGCAAGCTGGAAGCGGCCGACCCGGTCGCGGTGCGCCCCGGTGAACGCCCCTTTGATGTGCCCAAAGAACTCGCTCTCGAACAGTTCCTTGGGTATCGAGGCGCAATTTACTTTGACGAGTGGGCCTTCGGCCCGGGGACTTTGAGCGTGTATAGCATGCGCAACCAGTTCCTTGCCGACGCCTGACTCTCCGAGCAGCAGCACGCTCGCCGGCGTCTCAGCGACGGCCTCGACGCGCTTGAGCATTTGCTGGAGCGCTTTGCTCGTGCCGACAATGCGGCCAAAATTCATCGCAACGTTGACCTCCTCACGAAGATAGTCGCGCTCGAGCTCGAGTTCTTCGCGGAGCCTGGCGTTTTCTGCGAGCGTTACGCGGAGATCGCGCTCTGCGCGATTGCGTGCCGTTACGTCTTTCGACGCGATGAGCATACGATCCACCTTGCCCGCAGCGTCTCGATGGGATATTGACGAAACCATGAGATCGAGGACACGACCGTCTTTCGTGAGCACCTGTCTCTCTTCATTATTGAAATCACCTTGCGAGATCAGTTCCTGCAGGCGGCCATTCAAGTAGCGTTTTTGTTCCGCCTCAGTAAAAAAGTCTGATGTTGGACGACCGAGGACTTCTTCGCGCCGGTAACCGAGCTTTTGCAACCAATGATCCGTAACCGCGACAATGTTGCCGTCGCCATCGACCGTGTGCAGCATTGCGGGCGTCAAACGATACAGCTCTCTGTACTTGTAGTCGGCTCGCGCGACATCGGTAATCTCGTTGAATATCGCGATCGTGCGCAGGAACGCCCCCTGCGGGTCGTACTCGACCACCGAATTGGTCATGCATTCGACGAGTTCACCCGACTTGCCCACAAAGCCGATCGGCTTGTCTTCGAGCTTTCCAGTGCGGCGCAAAGCCGGCAGGAATTCCGTTTCGATTCGCTGTGCCGATTCCGCTGTGACGAATTCGCTCGGCCTGCGTCCGATCATCTCATCGCGCGCAAAACCCAGCCGCTCGAGAAATGCGTCGTTCACGTCGAGGTAGGCGCCATCCTCGCCAATCGAGGTCGCCATCGCGGGCGACTTGCGAAACAGCCATTGATAATCATCGCGCTCGGTCATCGCGGCAGTTTATACGAAATTCCGTGATCTTGATAACGATTTTTCGTAAATTACGGAATTTCGTAATCCGGTGTTCTGTGCCAAGTGGTTGTTATCACTAGATTTTTGAAGTTGGCACGGCTTGTGCAATAGCTCAGGTAACTGAGTAACCGCGCAGCAAATGCTGACCGCACAACCAAAGGAATGATGATGTACACGAAAATAGTTGAAAAAGGACTGGTGATGCTTGGCGCACTGATCGTGCTGATCGGCGTTTCTTCCGCCATCAATATGGCGCTCGCCGACGAGGCAGGCGAACGGACCCCGACCTTGAAAATCGAGGCCCCGGCCACAAATTAACAGGCGCGCGGATGGCAATAGCCAAACCGCGCCCGAATCCACTTCGGTGGCACATGGAACCGGGAATCTCTCCCCCGAATGCCCGGTACCGAGCCCCGGAAATCGCCGGCAGGACTGCCGGTATGAACGGGCCTGGATAGCCCGGCGGCATCCCCCTGCCGTAAAACCTTGGGCGCCGGAGACCGCTCCGTGTCGGATCGGCCCGCTGTTTCGTCACTCGATTACAGCTCTCCGGCGCCTTTCTTTTTGACCGTTTCTATTTGTTGGCTGCCAGTCTATCGGTTCCAGCTAACGGGACACACGATTGCGATGCCTCTCGGCTTTGCGTGCACGACGGTTGTTGACGTGGTTGCTGATTGTCTCGCGCAGATGTTTTAGCCAGATCCGGGCCCACGCGAACTCAATGCCCAGAATGGCAAGCCCGATCGGAATAACGATGATCGCAGGTCCTGGCGCGATGATCATGACGATACCGATGGCCAGCACGGTGGTGCCCAGTACCGCGATCACTATTCGGCGCGCAACTTTATATGTCAGGCGAATTGTCTTCTCAATCACGGTTTATTCCCAGGCGGCCACACTCGAATTTCATTTGTTTTAGGACCGCCTTGTCGTAGTCTTTGTTGCATGCATGGCCAAACTATTTTGCTGGTCGCTGCGCTGGCTTTTGTGACGAGCGCCGCAGACACCGAGATTGTCGGCCTGGTTTCGGTCGAGGCGAACGCGGCGGTTGTCGTCCTTGAACCGATAACTGGCGATCGTCGGCTGATATCGTTACCGTCGCTTGAGTATGTGCTAACGATCGGGCCACAGTGTGCAACGAATATGCGGGCCGAAGCAATCTCAGTCAGCGTCGCAGATACCCGCAAAACCTATAGCGGCAAAGACATAGACCACCAAGCAAGTGTCGAAATCAGTCTGACCGTACCGCAACAGCAAATTGCTCCGATCGCGATACATGATTTCTGCCAGGCAGATGATAGCAAGCCGAACCGCGATAGTGTTTTGTACCTGAATGACGTCCTGACGGCTCAATTGTCATTGCGCTGTGCCGGCGACAGCGCCCGGTCAATCGTTTACGCGACACTGCCGCTGGGCGTCGATTTGCAGTGCCGGATGAATGACACGGAATCCAACACGCCGAATGATCAGGTGTCGTCACCTGAGTCCGTACCGAGATGAACGCCAAGAAATTCGAGCGTACGCTCCCAGGCATCGTCAGCCGCCTCTTTGTCATACGCCCTGCCGGTGGGATTTGCGAACGCATGGCTTGCGTCCGGATAAATATGAATCTCGTATTTTTTGCGTAAGCGCTCCAGCGCTGCTTCGAATCGTTTTACGGATTCAACCGGGATGCCCCGGTCCTTGCCGCCGAAATGGCCCAGGATCGGTGCGCCGATGTCGTGAAGCCTGTCCGCGTCTTCAGTTACCTGACCGTAGTAGATAACAGCCGCATCCAGCTCGTCAGGAAGCAACATCGCCGTATTCAGGGACCAGCCGCCACCGAAACACCAGCCCAGCGAACCGGTTCGCGGAGCGCCGGCCGTGGTATTCACGAAATCATATGCCTGGCGAATGTTCTCGTAAGCCGGTTCGGGGTTTTCCACGACGGCCTGCATTTGCCGCCTGGCCTGGTCGGGCGTCTCCGCCGTCTCGCCACCGAAAAGATCGATGGCCAGCACAATGTAGCCTTCGCCCGCTAGTCGATCGGCTACCGCACGGATATTGTCGTTAAGACCCCACCATTCGTGAATGACGATGACCGCTGGGAGCGGATCGATCATGTCGGCAGGAAACGCAAAGTGCCCGTAGACCAGTTCATTATTCACCTCGGCGTAGGGCAGTCGCTCCGCGACCACGGGACGTCGCGGGGCGATTTGCGCGCCCTCGCTGGGCTCGGACGTGTCGCCGGCGTGCTCTCTGGACATCGCCTCGACATTTTTGCGCCCGGCCTCTTTGTCCGGCCCTGGCGACCCGGCATTATCCGGCTGGCAAGCCGTCACGAGAAGCGCCAGGCTCGCCAGACCCAACATCAATCTGAGCTTCGGATAGAAATACTCGAACATAGGACGGCCCTGCAATAAGTACGAACGGCAAACGTGCTTCATCTCGGAAGCGGGCTAGTTTAATCGAAAAACGCCTCGCGGGTCGAAGGATTGGCGCGTAGCGTCTAGAATTTGAGTCAGGCAGGTGACACAACATTCAGTCGTCGGGCCAGTCGTCGTCGTCCCATTCGCGAAGCTTGCTCTTGTCCACCTGCCGCCACTGATCCTCGCTCTTGCGCACGTGCTCAATCACCTTGGCGATCGTATAAACGATGATCAGGAAGATCATGACAAGAATTGGCCATAGTCCTTCGGGCATGGTGATTTACCGGTAATTGTTCAACCCTATGAATCTTAGCACCCAACGGGAATCTTCCTGGCAGCGAACCGTCAGTTTTGTGCGCGAGTCGCTGCGCGAAAGCGACAGGGATTACACGACGGGCCACACGGGTCGGGCGCTCGGCCTGCTGGCAGTTCCGATGATGCTGGAAATGTCGATGGAGTCCGTGTTTGCAGTGGTCGACATCGCTTTCGTGTCGCGCCTGGGTACCGACGCGGTTGCTGCCGTAGGCATCACCGAGGCATTGATCACGGTGCTGTACGCGGTCGCCGTAGGTCTCGGCATGGGCGTCACGGCGATGGTCTCCCGCCGGGTCGGCGCACAGCGGCGCGACAGGGCCGCGAGCGCCACGGGTCAGGCCATCTGGATTGGCGCGCTGCTGTCACTGATTATCGGCGTTTCCGGCGCCGTCTATGCCGAGGACATGCTGCGACTGATGGGCGCGTCTGACAGCGTGGTCGACACTGGCACCGGATTCGCTGCCGTGCTTCTGGGCGGCTCGGCTAGCATCCTGTATTTGTTCCTGCTCAATGCTGCGTTTCGTGGCGCCGGCGACGCGTCGGTCGCGTTGCGGTCGCTGTGGCTCGCCAATGGCCTGAACATCGTTCTCGATCCCTGCCTGATTTTTGGCCTCGGGCCATTTCCGGAGATGGGCGTAACGGGTGCGGCGGTCGCCACGACCATCGGCCGCGGCATCGGTGTCTTGTATCAGCTCTGGTACCTGCTTGACGGCCGTGGCCGTCTTGAATTTCATATACGCAACCTCGCGATTGAGCCGTCGCTTATCGCAAGAATGTTGATCATTTCGGTTGGAGGCGTTGGCCAGTTCCTCATCTCGACCACAAGCTGGATCATCGTCATGCGCATCGTTGCGATTTACGGCAGCACAGCTATCGCCGCATACACGATCGCGCTGCGCATACTCGAGTTCATCTGGCTGCCCGCGTGGGGCCTTGGCAACGCAGCGGCAACGCTTGTCGGTCAGAACCTCGGCGCCGGCAAGCCTGAACGAGCAGAAAAATCGGCCTGGCAGGCTTCGCGTTACAACGTGATCTTTATGACCGGCATGGGCGTCCTGATCGTCGCACTCGCGCCTGTAATCAGCGGACTCTTTTCGAGCGACCCCGAGGTTCTCCGCTACGGGTCGAACTGCCTGCGTATCCTCGGCCTGGGCTTTCCCATGTACGCGGTGGGCATGATCATCACTCAATCCCTCAACGGCGCCGGTGACACCTTCACACCGACCGTAATCAATCTCGTCTGTTTCTGGCTGCTGCAGATTCCGTTAGCCTATTGGCTGGCAACGCAGGTCTCGCTCGGTCCGAGCGGCGTCTTTCTTGCGATCATCATCTCGGAATCGCTGATGACTATGCTCAGCGTTATCGTATTCCGTCGCGGCACGTGGAAGTGCAGAAGGGCCTGAATATCGTGCGCGGGTTAATTAGTATTTCCCCTGAATGAATAGAAAAAGGAAAGCCCCATGACCGACCTGACCCAACTAGCCAATATCGCCGAGATACTCGGCGCACTCATCGTCATCGGTGGTCTGATATTTGCGCTGCTTCAAATACGCAACTTTCGCCAGCAGCGCCGGGAGCTTGCAGCAATCGAGGTTTTTCGTTCGTTCAGCAACCCGTATTTCACGCGAGCTTACGCGGCCGTACTGAACCTTCCCGACGGACTCAGCGCCAAAGAGCTAGAGGCGCAGTACCCCGGATACGAACACTATGCGATGTTGATCAGCACGACGATGGAGAACATCGGCGTAATGACGTTTCAGCGCATCGTGCCTTATCTCGTCGTGCGGAATCTGATCGGCACCACGACGGTCGTGCTGTGGGGGAAACTGGAGCACTGGGTCCGCGACCTGCGGACTCAGGCCGAAAACAAGGAGGCTTTCGAGTGGTTCCAGTGGCTGGCCGAGAAGTTGGAGGAATGTATTGACGCCGATGAATTACCGGCCTACGAGGCCTTCAAGTCCTGGAAACCGACGCGGCTGACCAACGAGCTCTAGACCGCCATCAATGGAAACTGCGCCGCTCATTGACATAGTCAACGCCACGATATGGCGCGGCTCGACGCGCGTCTTCGAAAATTTGACCCTGTCGATCGCACAGC
>CAMYMP010000678.1 GCA_947259435.1 uncultured Woeseiaceae bacterium | reverse complement strand
ACTATAGTGCACGGCAGTCGCCTGAGAGACTTCCACAGTGATCGAGAACACGACGCGCTGCAAGAACTGCGGCTCCCGCCTCACGGGCCCATTTTGTTCCGAGTGCGGGCAAAAGAATGTTGATCTCGAGCGACCGCTCAACGCGCTCGTCCGTGAAATCGTCGAAGAGATTTTCGATCTCGACGGGCGCGCCTGGCGCACGGTTAAAGCCCTGTTTCTTCATCCTGGATTGTTGACCCGCGAGTTTCTCGCCGGCAAAAGAAGGACCTACACACCGCCGCTGCGGCTCTATCTGTTCATCAGCGTCGCATTCTTCATTCTGATGGCATGGGTGGCCAGCCAGGGAGTATTGCTCGAGCAAGGTCAGGCGTCGGAAGCCGACGCGGCGGGACAAGCGCGTTTCATGTCGGACGATTTGCCCCGATTGATGTTCGTGCTGCTGCCGGTGTTCGCACTGCTTCTGAAGATTCTCTTTATTCGCCGCCTGTATTTCGATCACCTGATTTTTTCGCTGCATCTGCACAGCGCCGCGTATGTCGTGCTTGCATTCATGATTCCGATTGAAAATGCAGCCGCTACCTCCTGGCCAGCGCTTGCGGCGCAGGTAATTCTTCTCTCTTACCTCGCTGTTTACATGACAGTGTCGCTGCGACGCGTCTACGCGACGACCTGGATTGCTGCGGCAGCCAGAACCGTGGCGGTTTTGTTCGGCTATATGGTAATCGTTTCGGGTCTGATAGAGGCCACGAGCAGCTTTCAGATAATATCCGACTGACTCGGCGGCCTGAGGTTTTTTTCTCGCTCAGGCTGAAAAGTCGGCCACGTCAAAATCGCTGAGCGCCGCGTCGCCGTTCACTATTGCTGCAGCAATCGCCGAGGTTTCGGGCAAAACCTGCTGCATGTAGAAACGCGCAGTCTTGCGTTTGACATCGTAAAACGCGCCGGTCTTGTCGCGTATTGTCACGATGATCTGAGCCCACAGGCAGGCGATGATCGTCAACGCGAACAAACGCAGGTATGGATAGGCGGCGCCGCGCGTTGCGGCATCGTCGGACTGCAGCTTGTCCTGAATCCAGCGCGTGGTCTCGACCAGTCGCCGCAGCGCCACGGCAGCGGGCGCAACGGTATCGGCAACGCCCTGTTCGTTCTCGTGTTTATCGAGAAATTGCTGCCAGTCTCCGAGAAAGCGCATCGTAAACTCTCCCGTCCTGCCCGTGAGCTTGCGCGCGACGAGATCGAGCGCCTGAACCTCGTTGGTTCCCTCATAAATCGGCGTGATACGACAGTCGCGAACCAGCTGCTCCATGCCGTACTCGCGAACGTACCCGTATCCGCCCAGGACCTGCTGTGCCGACAAGGCAGAGCTCATGCCGAGGTCGGTGAAAAACGCTTTGATGACGGGTGTCAGTAGCGCAACCGTATTCTCCGCGTCGGCAACAGCCGCTTCGTCAGTCGATTTTTCCATGATGTCGACTTGGAGTCCGGCAAACACGGCCAATGCGCGCGCGCCCTCGACCTGCGAGCGAATCCTGAGCAACTGACGCTTCATCTCGGGCTGATAGATGATCGGGTCCGCCGCTTTGCTGTCGTCGGGGCGCGGCGCCGGGGCCTTGCTTTGCAGGCGGTCCTGCGCGTAGGCGAGCGCATTCTGATAGGCAATTTCGGCAATGCCCAGCCCCTGAATGCCAACGGTCAGCCGCTCGATATTCATCATTCTGAACATCGCCGCAAGGCCGCGGTTTTCCTCGCCAAGCAAAAAGCCCGTGGATCCTTCGAAGTTCAGCGCGCAGGTTGCCGAGGCTTTGATGCCCATCTTGTGTTCGATGGACGCCGTTTGGATCCCGTTGCTCGCGCCCACGGAGCCGTCTGCGTTGACGAGAAACTTCGGCACGAGGAACAGGCTGATACCGCGCGTTCCGGCCGGCGCGCCTTCGAGACGCGCGATGACCAGGTGCAGAATATTCTCCGTGAGGTCGTGATCGCCGGACGTGATGAAGATCTTCGAACCGGTAATCGAATAGGTGCCGTTCCCGGCCGGGACGGCTTTTGTATTCAGCAGCCCCAGGTCGGTCCCGCAGTGCGGTTCCGTCAGACACATCGTGCCGGACCAGACGCCCTCGACCATCTTCGGCAGGTACAGCTCACGTATATCGTCGGACGCAATGCTGTCGAGCAGGTGGTAAGCCGCGTGGCTGAGCTCGGGGTAGAGCTTGAAGGCGAGATTCGTCGCGCCGAGCATTTCATCGATCAGGTTCTGCAGCAGTTTGGGCAGGCCCTGGCCGCCATGATCCGGGTTCGAGTCGATGCTGGTCCAGCCGTTTTCGATGAATTTTGTGTAGGCCTCTTTGAAACCCGGCGGCGTTCGCACCGAGCCGCCTTCGTGTACCGCGCCGTGCTCGTCGCCGTCACGATTGATCTCGAGCAGTTCGGTGCTGCAGAACTTGCCGGCTTCCTCGAGAATCGCTTCGATCAGATCCGCGTCGACTTCTTCATAGCCAGGCAGGGAGCTCAGTCTGTCCAGGCCGATCCATTCGTTCAGCAGGAACAGCATGTCTTTGATGGGTGCGTTGTAGATCATCGGAGTCTTCAGTTTCGTTAGGGATCGAAGTGCACGATTATTGGTTCAGACTTGTTCGAGCGCGGTGTTCAGCGCACTGATCAGATCGTCGGTGTCCTCAAGGCCGACCGACGCGCGCACAAGCCCGTCGATAATACCGACGCGCGCACGCTCCGCCGGTTCGACGTCGGCGTGCGTCATCGTGACCGGGTGCGTAATCAGCGACTCGACCGAACCTAGATTTTCGGCCAGGGTCCAGAGCTCGATGTTATCCATGAGCTTCTTGCCGGCCGCAAGCCCGCCTTTGACCTCGAACCAGAGCATCGCGCCGTAGCCCGAAGCCTGCCGGCTTGACAGCTCGTGCTGCGCGAAAGACTTGAGACCCGGGTAAGCGACCTGTTCGACTTTAGGATGGGCTTCCAGGAATTCCGCGATGGCCATCGCACTGGCTGATTGCGCATCCATGCGGACTGACAATGTCTTGCAACCCTGCAGCGTCAGCCAGGCTACTTGCGGCGACATGATGGTGCCGGTGCTGTTCTGTATGAACCGGACAGCTTCGGCGTGCTCCTCGGTCTTGCTGATCACGGCGCCGCCGACCGTGGCATTGTGGCCATCCATGTATTTTGTCGTGCTGTGAATCGATACGTCGGCGCCGAGATCCAGAGGCAACTGGTAATACGGTGTCAGAAACGTGTTGTCGACCGCGTGCACGGCACGAATTTTTCTGGCGATTTCCGAAATTGCCGCGATGTCCGAGCACTTCATCGTCGGGTTGGCCGGCGTCTCGGTCAGTATCATCTTGGTGTTCTCGCGCACCGATGCGGCAACATCGTCAGGATTCGACGTATCGGCAAACGTATAGTCGATGCCGAACTTGCTCAGGATCTTGGTGCTCAGCCGATACGTGCCGCCATAGGCGACATCGGAAACGATGGCGTGCGCGCCGGCTTCCAGGAACGCCAGCATCGTGGCAAGTACAGCGCTCATGCCCGTGCCGAAGCAGGCGCAGTCGACGCCTCCCTCGAGATCGGCGAGTTTGAGTTCCAGAGCTTTGACCGTCGGGTTGCCCGAGCGCGAGTAGGTGAACCCCTTGCTCAGGTACTCGTCCACCGACGGCTGCACGTAAGTGGTGGACTGGTAAATCGGCGTAAGAATCGAGCCCGTCGTCGGATCCGGCGTCACGCCGGCATGAATCTGCCTGGTTCTGAAACCCATGGTTGTTGTTCCCTTGTCGAGTGTTATCGTAATTGTAACGGGTCGTCGGGGTCGACGTCCGGCATGAACTGCTGCTTGCGGTCGAGGTTCGTGAGCTGATATACGAGCCCGAGCCAATTATTGACGATCGCTTTACCCGTGTCGCCCCAGGTGTTGTCGCAGTGCGGCCGGAGCTCGTCTTCCGGAAACGTGGGTGCGGCATCACCAGCTTCTATTATCGTCGCGATGTAGGCGGCAGCGATCTCCTCGCCTTGCCGCGTAAGAAAATTTTCCGGGATGCGCGGCAGTTTGTCGCGCTCGCCGTTCAGATACCGGTTCGCTTCACGCTTGAATTCTTTTAACAGGCTGACCGCGCCGTACTCGGGGTGCCCCTGAAAGTATATGACGCGGAACTGGTCGGGGCTCACGGCAAGGTGCACGCCGACCTCTTCGCTTTCGGCCAGCACCGAGCAGCCTGCCGCCTCGAACTGTTCTCTTGATACGTCGTTGAAGCGAGAATGCGGCGCGTCGAATCGCGTATTGACGTCGCGCAGGATCGGGTGATCGGGCCGCGTCACTTTGTGGCTGTAAACGCCCCACTGCTTCTGCGGCAGGTGGCGTCGGTCGATACCGTGATAGTGCTTGACGAGCGCGTGCGTCGCGAGGCAGGAGCAGAACACGGACGCGACATTGTTTTCCGCCCAGTGCGCGATGTTGATTAGCGGTTCCCAGAACGCTTCCTGGTCGAGCGACGGATTGATGACGTTTGCGCCCGTAATGATCAGCGCATCGAGGCCTTTCTCGGCAAGCGTCTCGAACTCGAAGTAATAGCGGCGAATATGCTCTAACGCTTTCTCGCTGCGATCCAGCTCCGGCAGCGAGAACGGATAGACGAAGAACTGTGCGATCGGATTGCTGCTGCCCACGAGGTGGATGAACTGGCGCTCGGTCGCGGTCAGGGCCGCGTCGGGCATCATGTTCAGGAGGCCGATGTGCAGCTCGCGGATGTCCTGGTGCTGCGCGCGGTCCAGTGACAGCACGACGTTGCCGTCATCCCGCAGCCTCTGAAACGTTGGCAAGTCGTTGTGGGCGACCAAAGGCATAGTGCAGTGATTCTATGCGATCCGTTCCATGCGCACGAGACCTGTCCTAAGACTGCTCGGCGCATCGGCTATCGCTCGCGGGCTGCCTGACCGGGTGTTCCGGTCTTGTGAAAACCCGGCGCGACCGGCGACCAGCCCGACCGGTTTTTCGCGCTTTTCCCGTCTAAGAAATTGCAAGAGGACAAGAAGTGGCCGATCGCGGCTGCATAAGCTACTTACCGTTGAGAGCGGGAGGAAATACTATGAACAAGAAAAGAATTATGTCAACTACTGTGTTGGCCGCAGCAATTAGCGCGCTCGTGGGCGGTGCTGCAGGTGTCGCCAACGCGACCGAGCCATGTGGAGACTTCGGCGAGTGCAAGGCGCTGGTGGAAATCAATGCCGAGGATGGCGATATCGGCTTTCACTTCCTGATGGATGGCGATGCCGTGATTTACGGCGCCGTGTTCAACCCGCACCACCGCAAGATATTCACCTACTACCCGAGGCGTGAGCTGCGACGGCAGACGTCGACGGAGCTGTTCCAGGAGAGCGCGGAGCCGCCATGCAGTGATGAGGTAGCAGAAGAGGGTGACGACGTCGTGACGCTCAGGCAATTCACCAGACGCTGGAAGACAGGGTATTATTACTTCTTCGCTATCAACTCGGATTGGGAGGCGCAATGGGGTAAAACCAAGCTGACTTTCGATCTGCCGGCAGCCCCGGACGACCTGGAATGGGACGTTGAAGAAGACGAGCCGGGCGAGTTTGAAGGCGAGATCTCGTGGGCGCCGGGCGACGACCTCGGCGAATGCTCCGACGAACTCGACGATTTAATCGACGAAGGAGTAGTCGCTGATCCGGAAGACGTCGACGTTGCGATCTGGGAGGTCGTGCTCGAGGTTGATATCGACGAAGACGATATCGAGACTCCGGAAGACCAGGCCGTTGCTAACTCGAAGTATGTAGTGCGCATTCCCGGCGACGCTGACGAACTCGAAGTCGAAGTTCCCGACGACTTCCTCGAGACGCTGCCGCCAAATACGCCCGCCAAAGTAGAGGTCGGCGCCATCGGTTTCGATGACAATGCGACCTTCGCTGAGGAAGGCGACATCTGTCTCAATGACGACGATCCGGAAGGCACCCCCGGCCTGGACCCGGACCCCGAAGAAGGCGAAGAACCTGAGGAGGTATTGCTGAACGGCTGCGGCTTCGTAGTTGAAGAAGAAGACGATTGATGACGACTAACCGCAATACGCGGTTCAAGCTGTGGGCGGGGTTGCTGGTGATCAGCAGCCTCGCTCCGCTGGTTGTCGTGGCGGATGAAGAAGCGACTACCCTGACGCTAACGGTCGATAATGGTTTCGTCAGCCTGACGGCCCGTGACGTGCCGTTGCAGGACGTTGTACAAGAAATCGCCGTGCAGCATGAGCTGCGGCTCGTACAGCACGTTACCCTCGACCGGCTCGTCAGCATCGAGATCGACCGGCAGCCGCTGCCGGAGGTACTCGACGAAATTCTCGCGGACGAGAGCTTCCAGCTCTACCGGACGGTCGAGAGCGAGATTGATGCGAACGCCGGTGAACCGATACCCGGTTCACTATGGATCTTTTCGGAAGGTTCCGCGCTCGCACCTGCAGCGACAGCTTACTTCGAGGTCGTGATGCTGGAAGGCGAGGTCGGCGAGAAGAAAGAGGCGATTCTCAACCTGGGCCGGCTCGGGACGCCCGACGCCGTGCAGGCCCTGAGTCTGGCACTCGGCGACGAAGACGCACGCGTCCGTAAAGCGGCCCTGGAAGCACTCTCGCAAATCGGCGGTGACGACGCGCTGGCCGCTATCGCGAGCGCATCGGTTCACGACGACCCGCGCGCACGCGCTGATGCCACGTATGCAATGGCCATGGTCGACGGATACTCGTCTATCGAGTACCTGAATCTGGCATTGAATGACGAGAACCCGATGGTCAGGGCGGCGGCGATCGATTCGCTGGGTGATATTGGCGACGAACGGTCCATTGCCGTGATTCAGCAGGCGCTGCAGGACAAGGACCTGACCGTGCGAGAGCGCGCGCTGGAAGTCATCAACGAAATCAATGATGACGCGGCGTTCCGCGCCCTGTACCCGCCGGAGTAAGCTACGCGAAGCGCGTCAATGCGGCGCCAGTCAGTTCTTACTGGCGGTAATAAACGAGTTTTTCTTCTTTTACTTCTTCGCCGCTGCGCATGACGATATAGCCGTGCATTGTGTCTTCATCAATCCGGTAAAAACTGAGGCCGGAGAAATGCACAGCGTCGTCCTCCGCTTTGATAAAGCGAAACCTGACATAGTCCTCTTTGTCTTCCCATGACGTGAAGTCGGCACTGAAGTGTTTGACCTTCAGGCTCAGGCTGCCTTCCTCCTCGACGAGCAGCAGCAATTCATAAAATGCAACGCCCTCGTCACCGAGCAATTTGTAAAAGCCGATCATGGAGCCGGCAGACGGCGGATTCCAGGCTTCCTCGAACTTGCCGCCGAACGCTTCGCCTGCCCAGTTGCCGACGAGCCACGACACGTCATCGAGTGTCGCTGGCGGACGATCATCAGGGTTGTCCAGTTTGAACGTGTGTTCGGTGCGCTGCGATTGCGCGAACGCACTGTCGGCCAATGCCGACAGGAGAAACAGCAGCAAAGTAAAAACGACATAATTCGTGCGAGGTGTCATGTGGGCGCTCCTTCAATGCCGTCCGGGACGGGTTCTCAGTTTCCCGTTCCCGCACTGGTCGGCAACAGCATAAAGGTCTATGGTACGCCGGACAATGTCACTGGAGTGTGTCATGAAGGCCATGCTTGGGTTTTTGATGCTGACGCTTCCGCTTTTGTGTGCCGCGGACGTCGTTGTGCCGATCGATTCTGTTGAAAGCTACGTCAATATCCGCAAGTTGCCAGAGGCTGGTACCGAAGTGGTTGGCCGGTTGCAGAAAGGCGTTCCGTTGAAGCTCGTAGAGACCGTCCCGGGATGGAATGAGGTTGAGCTTGGTGATGGCGAGACCGGATTCGTAAGTGCGGACTGGTCGACGGTCATTGTGGATGAGGCGGTCGAAAAGGATGCCGTGGCGGAGGTCGTAGATGAAGCCGTCGAAGAGGTCGCCGAGACTGTCGTTGAAGCCGCCGAAGATGCTGAATCGGCGCCCGAAGCTACGCTGGAGGCAGCCGAAGAGATTGCAGCAGAGCCCGAGCCCGTCGTAGAAACGGTGGCAGAACCTGAAGCCGAACCGGAGCCAGAACCGGTCGTCGCGGTTGCAGAAGCGCCCAAAGACGTTAGCGCCATGGTCGGCGCGACAGGTCCTG
>CAMYMP010000677.1 GCA_947259435.1 uncultured Woeseiaceae bacterium | reverse complement strand
GCCGCTGGTTGTTACGTATCACCCGGCCTCTTTGCTCAGAAGCCCATCGCAAAAACGCAAGGCCTGGGATGATCTGTGTCTCGCGGCAGGGATTGTTGCGGAGTCACACGCGTGATACGGCCAATTCCGGAAGCGAGCGTCTCGATTCGGCCGATGCGGCACGAAGATTTGGCGCACGTGTCGGACATTGAACGTCGCAGCTACGATTTTCCCTGGAGTCACGGCGTGTTTCGAGATTGCCTGCTCGCAGGATATCAGTGCGTCGTACTTGAACGAGACGGGAAACTGGCGGGATATAGCATCCTGTCTGTGGCTGCAGGCGAGGCGCATATCCTGAATCTGTGCATCGAGCCCGCGTACAGGTCGCGCGGCTATGGCGAGCGGCTGCTTGACGAAATCCTGTTTCGGGCCCGCACGTTGTCAGTGCGTGAGATATTTCTCGAAGTACGGCCGTCGAACGCCTATGCGATCGCGCTATACAAGAAAAAGGGCTTTCACCAGGTCGCGAACCGTCCCGCATACTACCAGTCGCACAAAGGCCGTGAGGATGCCGCCGTTCTGTCCAAGAAACTGACGACTGACGCCTGAACGAACATGTCGGTTATTGATGATCAGGTCCGGAAACGGCGCACGTTTGCGATTATTTCGCACCCGGATGCCGGCAAGACGACACTCACGGAAAAGCTCTTGCTCTACGGCGGTGCTATTCAGCTCGCAGGTACCGTAAAAGGGCGCAAAGCGACCCGTCATGCAACATCTGACTGGATGGCGCTTGAGCAGCAGCGGGGCATATCAGTTACGTCGTCGGTGATGCAGTTCCCTTACAAGGAACACGTTGTCAATCTGCTGGATACGCCAGGGCACGAAGACTTCTCCGAAGACACTTACCGGACGTTGACGGCCGTCGATTCGGCATTGATGGTCATCGATTGTGCTAAAGGCGTGGAGCAACGCACGATCAAGCTCATGGAAGTATGCCGGTTGCGTAATACGCCTATCATGACCTTCATCAATAAGCTCGATAGAGAAGGCCGTGAGCCGATTGACCTTCTGGACGAAATCGAGTCGATTCTGGATATTCATTGTTCACCGGTAACCTGGCCGATCGGTATGGGAAGCAGGCTGAAGGGCGTTTATCATTTGATTCAGGATCGCATCTATCTGTATGACAAGGTGGGTCGCGAAAGAGCATCGAGCCAGCGAATTGTCGAGGGACTGGATTCCGAGGACGCTACCGAGGTGTTGGGCGACGATGCGGACAGTTATCGTGACGAAATTGAACTCGTCAAAGGTGCGACCCCGGAATTCAGTCTCGACGCCTATCTGAAGGCAACACAAACACCCGTTTTTTTCGGTTCGGCTTTGTCGAATTTCGGCGTCAAAGAGTTACTCGACGAGTTTGTTCTGCATGCGCCAGCGCCTTTGCCGCGCGAGAGCGAGCAGCGCGAGGTATTGCCCAAGGAAGACAAACTCACAGGTTTCGTTTTCAAAATTCAGGCAAACATGGATCCGGGCCATCGCGACCGCATCGCTTTCTTGCGTATTTGCTCTGGAGAATACCGCAAAGGAATTCGTGTACTGCACGTACGGCTCGGTAAAGAGGTCAAGATTCCGGATGCGATTACTTTCATGGCGGCGGATCGGCAGCATGCTGACCTGGCTTACGCGGGTGACATCATCGGCCTGCACAATCATGGCACGATCAATATCGGCGACAGCTTCACAGAGGGGGAAGAAATTCGTTTCACTGGCATACCGAATTTCGCGCCGGAAATATTTCGCCGCGCAGTACTCAAGGACCCATTGCGGCTCAAAGCATTACAGAAAGGCCTTTCCCAGTTGTGTGAAGAAGGTGCGACCCAATTGTTCAAACCTTTACGCAACAACGATTTGATTCTCGGTGCCGTCGGGCCTCTGCAGTTCGAGGTTGTGGCGCACAGACTGCGGGATGAATACAAGGTCGAATGCCAGTTCGAGCCGATCAATGTTGCAACGGCGCGATGGGTCGAATGCGCTGATGCCAAAATGCTGTCTGACTTCGAGCGCAAGGCGCACGATAACCTCGCGCTGGATCATGGCGATAAGCTGGTTTACATTGCGCCCACAAGGGTTAACCTCAATCTGACTGAGGAGCGTTGGCCGGATGTGGTCTTCCGCAAGACGCGTGAGCATTGAATCTAAGAGAGGTTCTTGACAGGAAAGTCATCGCCTGGTCGCTGTATGACTGGGCTAACTCGGCGTTTGCGCTAAGCGTACTCGCCGTTCTGTATCCTCTGTTTCTTGGGAGTTATTGGAGCGCCGGAGATTCCGGAGCAGTCGTGACGGCGAGACTCGCCTGGATCACTGCCGCAGCCAGTGCAATTGTGAGCCTGCTCGCTCCGGTCTTCGGCACAATCGCTGACACGGGCGGATTCCGCAAACGCTTTTTGCTCGCACTCGCGCTGATCGGCGCGTTCACAACGGCGATGCTCGGCTTCGTCGGTGAGGGGAACTGGCCGTGGGCGCTCGGCCTGTATTTGATCGCCTCGATTGGTTTCTACAGCTCCACCGTGTTCTATGACTCGCTGATAATCGACGTTACCAAACCGCGCTACTATAGTTTTGTGTCGTCTCTGGGGTTTTCGCTCGGATATCTAGGCGGCGCGGCGCTTTTGGCGCTGCACGTCTGGATGCTGACATCGCCGTCGACATTCGGACTTGCCTCGTCGACGGAAGCAATGAAGTTCGCATTCGTATCGGTTGGCGTCTGGTGGGCCGTCTTTTTGCTGCCACTCATCGCTTTTGTGCCAGAGCATAGGAGCGGCATTGCCGTTTCGAGCCATGTGGTCCGTGCCGCCTACACAGAGCTAAAGTCGACGATTCGCGAAGTTCGTCGCTACCGTAACGTCGTATTTTTTCTGCTCGCATACTGGTTTTACATTGGCGGTGTATTCACTGTGATCTTCATGGCTGCAAATTACGGGCAGCGGCTCGGGTTTACGCAACAGGATCTCGTGAAAGCGCTGATGATCACAAATTTTGTGGGTTTTCCCGCAACCTTTCTCTACGGACTTTTTGGGCATCGCTTCGGTCCGCGACGCGGCATCTATTTTGCACTCGCGGTCTACGTCGCGGTGTCGAGCTGGGCCGTATTCATGACGGAGGTGCAGCAGTTCTACATCATGGCGATTATTATCGGCTGCGTGCAGGGCGGTGTGCAGGGATTGAGCCGTTCGTTGTACGCTTCGCTGATTCCCCCGGACCAGCCGGGCGAGTTCTTCGGTTTTTATAATATGGTGACGAAATTCTCGCACGTACTCGGACCGGTGCTGGTCGGGCTGGCTGCGACTTTCTCGGAAGATCCCGAATTTGTGCTGCTAATCCTCTTACCGTTGTTTATTTGTGGCGCACTGCTGCTACGGCAGATTCCAGCCGCCGCATTGCGCTCGGATCAACAGGGCCATAACGCGCATTGAGATAGGTCGATGTAATCTCGTCGATGATTTCTGTGGGAATTGGTGATTCGGCCGCCGCCCTTCGGGCAAATATAACCGGTGTTTCTCCCGTTCGTAGTTCGATGCCGGTTTTGTTGACAAAGCGTTTGTAAAGGATCGCAGCACGGTCCGTGCCAGGTGCCCGGTAGCGAAGAGCCAGAAGTCCGGAGATCAGAAGGACCAGGGCGGCCACGACAGCGATGAGCGTCAGCATCATCTTGCGCCAGCTCGGATCGTCCATTCCGATCCACTCCATGAAGCGCTGCTGGTTTTCAGGACCGTAACCCAGAACCCATTCATTCCATTTTGCGTTCATGGCGTCCCAGGTCATGGTGAGTTGGTGCAGGAGAGCAGATGAGGCCGACAGACCCCATGCCAGGCCGGCGCCGTCGAGCAACGACCCGCTAACACCACTTTCGATACGGTCCGGCGCAACCGCAGCGGTGGGATCGACCCGGTACCAGCCAACTCCGTCCAGCCACACCTCAGTCCAGGCGTGTGCATCGGACTGGCGCACGATCATGTGTCCGCCCACCGGGTTGATTTCGCCGCCCTGATAACCCAGCACGACCCGAGACGGGATTCCCGCAGCGCGCATCAGGATGGCAAAAGCAGACGCGTAGTGTTCGCAAAAACCGCGCCGCGTGTCGAAGAGGAAGCGATCGACCGGGTCGCTTCCAAGCGGCGGCGGCTCGAGCGTGTAGAAATATTCTTCCTCGTGGAATTTCGAAAGGACAGCTTGTATGTACGCGGATTCGGACGCGGCGGATGCGCGCATCTCTCTTGCGAGCGCTTGGGTTCTCGTGTTGCTCTCCTCGGGTATGCGCGCGTACCAGGAGCGGGCGTAGTCGGTCAGATCGACATCCGTACGGTAATTCAGGTAGGACATCGCGTCATAGCTGATTCGCTGATCAATCGGGCGCGCACGGGCGAGCTGTTGTTGTGGGCCCATGAATGCTCTGGATAGCGTCCATGACCACGGCATGTCGAGAGCGAATACCCACTGTTGGCGCGTTGGTTCGAGAGTAATCTGATAGGTAATCGGATCACTGATGGGCGCAACCTGCTCATGCACTCGAGGGCCTGCAAAAGGGTCGTTAGTGGTCCAGGTACGACCATTAAAAATGGTCAATACGAGTCCGCGCCAGTAACGGTCTCGCGGTTCCGGAATCGCGTCTTCAAAGGTTGCGCGAAATGCAACGGCGTTCGAAAGCGATAAAGAACTTATGTCGCCGGGGCTCATCGAATCGCTCAGTCCCGAAATTGCGGTGCCCGTGTCCATCGGCACAGCCCAGAATGGCGTCGAAATGCGCGGAAAGAATATCCACATCGCAATGGCGAGCGGTGCCGCATAGAGGACCAGCCTGCCACCGGTTGCGAAACTGCGGCGCGCGTTTTGTGCCGCCACCGCTGATACCTGCAGCCATGCCGTCATTATGAGAAATACTCCCGCAATCAGGTACGGCAGCGACCAAAGGTACTGCTCGCGCAACAGCGAAGACATGACAAGAAATATTGCGATAAACAGGAGCACAAACTGATCGCGCCGTGTTCGGGTTTCGAGGAGTTTCAGGGCCGCCATAATCGCGAGCAGGGCCGAACCAGGCCCCACGCCGCTAACGGTCGAATAGGTCGCGAGAACACCGAGAAAACACGCCAGCGCAAGCAGTATTCGCAGCCAGGTCGATGGCAATGGGCGGCGGCGTCTCTCGATAAGGTAGCGCCAGGCCCCGCAAAAGAGGAAAGCCGCGGTGATCCAGACAGGCAGAAACTTCACATGGGGAGCCAATGAAAACACGGCCGCAGCAAGCGTCCACGGCAAGCTCGCGAGCAGTGATCCATCGGTGCCGCGTGCCCTTGCCATCAGCTCTCAGCCAATCCGAACATGGCCAATGCTTCGAGACAGCGTCGCCTGTGACTCTCACCATGCGATGGTGGAAATTCCTGACCCGCGAGGCGAAGTCCATAGTCCTCGCTGGTGCGATCCGCCTCGATAATCCAGCGCGTCAGTATCGACAGTCGCAGCTCGGTGTCATCTGTCGGCACGGCATCGAAATCGAACCATTGACTGCTCGTATCGGCACCGGCGAACTGCTTGGACAGCAGCTGCCCGCTGCGCGCATAGGCCTTCCATGCAACGTGCCGCGGCGAGTCGCCCTCGTGATACTTGCGCAGGCCCGCGAAATCCTCTTCACCGCGAGCATCGTGTTGCCGGTGACCTTGCGCAGTCTGAGTAGGCGGCGGCGGCGGTGCATGATCGGCAGGATGCGGATACACAAGACCCTGCAGATCCATATGCAGCCATGCCCAGGAGCGAAACAGTTCAAACGGGAACAGCGTGCGAATACCGTAGCGGTCGAGCGAAATCTTGCCACGTTCACTTGTCGCGACCGAAAGCGTGAAAATTTTGCTTGCGCCGGGTGGCAGGTCCAAAACGTCACTCAGGGATGACTGCGTCGATAGCCCGATGCTGTACCGCGCGTTCTTCGAGTGATTAGTAATGGCAACCCGAAATTTGGCAGCTTGCCCGGCAAACACCGGCTCGACGCCCGCGAAGCTCAATTCGAGGCCAACGAGATTGCGCTGGCACTGGTGCATGGAGACAAAGCCGAGCCCGGCCAGGATAAAGGTCAGCACAAATGACAGGTTGTTGTTGTAGTTCATCGAACCCAACAGCATTGCGAACGTCATCAGGGCGTACACGAGGCCAACGCCGGTCGGCAGAATGTAGACGCGACCGGGCCGCAGACGAGTGATAAGCGGATCGGCGCCCTGACGCTTCCTGGCCCAGCGGCGGACTCGCCGGCTAGCGGCAGATTTGAGGGATAGTGGGATCCCTGGTCTAGGGAATGGCCACGGAATCGAGGACATGCTGGCAGAGTTCGGCGGCGGATCGGTAAGTCGTATTGCCGGCCGGTTTCAGGCGGTGTCCGGCAGTTGCTGCAAACACAGCCTGAATATCGTCGGGGTACACGCCGGAATGGTGTTCGACATACGCGTGCGCCTTTGCCGCGGCGACCAGCGCCAGTGCGCCGCGAGGCGACAAGCCGATGTCAATATCAGGTGATTCGCGCGTTTGCCGGACGAGAGCCTGAACGTAGTCCACAAGCGGGTCGCTCATGTGAGTGCCGGCGGCTGCTTCTTGCAGCGCTTGCAACGATTCGGGCGTGGCAACCGCTTGGACGTCCTCGAGCATGACGCGACGGTCTTCGCCAATTATCAGCTCGCGTTCGTTTTCCTCATTCGGATAGCCTAATTCGAGGCGCATGAGGAATCTGTCGAGCTGCGATTCTGGAAGCGGGAACGTGCCGATCTGGTCGGCCGGATTCTGGGTGGCAACTACAAAAAACGGTTCCGGCAGAAAGCGCGTATTGCCGTCGACGGACACCTGGTATTCCTCCATCGCCTCGAGTAATGCACTTTGCGCTTTTGGCGTCGCGCGATTCACTTCGTCTGCAAGGACGAGTTGCGAGAATACCGGACCAGGCTGAAATTCGAATTGTCCGGTCTCCTGTCGAAAGACCGAGACTCCAACGATATCAGCAGGCAAGAGGTCACTCGTAAACTGTATGCGACGAAAGCTCAGCCCCAGCACACGGGCGAGAGCCTGTGCCAGCATCGTTTTGCCCAGCCCTGGGAGATCTTCAATTAGCAAATGCCCGCGCGCGAGAAGGCAGGAAAGCGCTAACGCAATCTGACCGTCTTTGCCGAGAATGATCGTGCCCAGCGTCTCGCGTGCCTTATCCAGAGCGGCTCGTGCTGCGTCTTTGCCTATCGGCAATGTTTCAAGCGTGCTTCGACGCTGCATTTGAGACTCCTGGTCTGGAGAGCGTGATTGTATTTGGGCTGCCCCCGATTATGCCTTGTATCGTCGCGGAAGCACGGTCCGAATGCACTCAATGCGCGCCAGATTGTGATGCAGTACTCAAATTTGCGCGGGCCTAGGTGAGTTCTGCAAGCTTTTCCAACTGTTCGCCAAGCTGACCAATGGTCTTTTCGAATTCCGCGGCGCGCTGCCGTTCCTTTGTGACCACATCAGTAGGTGCGTTGTTCACAAAATTCTCGTTGTCCAGCTTGCCGCGGGTGCGCGCCAGGTCGGCGCTGAGCTTGCTCCGCTGTTTCTCGAGTCGCGCGCGTTCAGCATCGACGTCAATTACGCCCTTCATCGGCACGAGCAGTCTCATATCACCCAGCAGCGCCGTCGCTGAAGCGGGCGGCTCCTTGCCATCCGCGAGTGCTTTGATCGACGCGACGCGACCGACGCCCTGAAGCAGGCCTGCATATCGCTCGGCGCGTTTTCTGTCCGTCACCGATGAATTCTGCAAGATTACCGGCAATGACTTGCCTGGTGAAATGTCCATTTCGCCGCGAATCTGCCTGATACCCAGCACGAATCCGCGTACCCACTCGATATCCGCAACGGCTTCGGCGTCGTCCGATTTGCCAGTTGCCACCGGGTACGGTTGCAACATGATCGTTGCGGCAGTGATGTTCGCGCGGGGCGCAACTTGTTGCCAAATTTCTTCGGTGATAAATGGCATCAGCGGATGCATCAATCGCAACAGGCTCTCGAGAACCTCGACCAGAGTTTGCTGCGTGCCGCGCTTGATTCGTGCCAGGTGAATTCATAGATCGCCTGCGCCGCAAGATCGAGCCGATACGATGCGAAGTAGTCGTGGACCTTTGCGACAGTCTGCTCGAAGCGCGACCTTATCCAGCGGTCTGCAGACGTCTGTGCGATTTTGCCTTCGCCGATGTTCACCGTGTTCATCAGCACGTAGCGGGCCGCATTCCAGATCTTGTTGCAAAAATTCTTGTAGCCCTCTATGCGGCCGAGATCGAAGCGAATGTCGCGCCCCGTAGTCGCGAGTGCGGCAAAGGTGAAGCGCAATGCATCACAACCGTAAGCATCGATACCGTCAGGGAACTGCTTGCGCGTTGTTTTTTCGATACCTGGCCTGAGATGCTCCTGCATCAGACCGGTTGTGCGCTTTTCAATCAGGGTTTCCAGATCCACACCGTCGATCAGGTCCAGCGGATCCAGGACATTGCCCTTCGACTTGGACATCTTCTGACCGTCCTGGTCACGAATCAGGCCGTGGATATATACCTCGTGAAACGGCACGTCACCCATGAACTTGATGCCCATCATGATCATTCGTGCGACCCAGAAGAAGATGATGTCGAAGCCAGTTACAAGCACGTTGCCGGGATAGAACGAGTCGAGTGCGTCGGTTTTCTCCGGCCATCCGAGCGTGCTGAAGGGCCACAGTGCAGACGAGAACCAGGTGTCGAGGACGTCCTCATCCTGACGCAGCGCGACTTTCGTACCGAGCTTGTGCTTGTCGCGCACATCGTCTTCTGAAAACCCGACGTATACGTTGTTGTTGTCGTCATACCAGGCCGGAATGCGATGGCCCCACCAGAGCTGGCGGCTGATGCACCAGTCCTGGATGTTGTACATCCAGTCGAAGTAGGTTTTTGACCAGTTCTCGGGTACGAACCGAACCTTGCCCGTTTCCACGGCCTCGATCGCCGGCCTGGCGAGTGGTTCGATCTTCACATACCACTGGTCTGTCAGATAGGGTTCGACGACAGCATGCGAACGATCGCCGCGGGGAATCTTGACGACGTAATCCTCAATTTTTTCGAGCAGTCCGAGTTTGTCGAATTCCGCGACGACGGCTTTGCGTGCTTCAAAGCGGTCCATGCTCCGGTAGCCTTCCGGTACCTCGTCGTTCAGCGCCGCATCATCGGTCAGTATGTTGTAAAGCGGCAGATCGTGGCGCTTGCCGATCTCATAGTCATTGAAATCATGGGCTGGCGTGATCTTTACGCAGCCGGTGCCAAATTCGGCGTCGACATAGTCGTCGGCAATAATCGGAATGCGACGGCCGACGATCGGCAAGATGATTTCCTGGCCCACGAGGTGCTGGTAGCGATCATCATCCGGATGCACCGCAACCGCGCTGTCACCCAGCATCGTTTCGGGACGGGTCGTCGCGACGACAAGATGTCCCTCAACTGAGGCAAGCGGATAACGAAAGTGCCAAAGGCTGCCGGCCTCATCGTCAGAAAGAACCTCGAGATCGGAAAGCGCGGTGTGCAGCACCGGATCCCAATTTACGAGACGCTTGCCGCGGTATATCAGGCCTTCCTCGTGCAGCCTGATGAAGACTTCCATCACAGCTTTCGACAAGCCTTCATCCATCGTGAAGCGGTCGCGCGTCCAGTCGACAGATGCGCCCACGCGTCGAGTTTGATTCTCGATCTGCCCGCCGGAGTGCTCTTTCCAGTCCCAGACGCGCTCAACGAATTTCTCCCGGCCCAGCTCGCGGCGCGACGTACCTTCACTATTAAGCAAACGTTCGACGACCATCTGTGTGGCAATGCCGGCATGATCCATCCCAGGCTGCCACAGCGCTCGGTAGCCCATCATGCGCTTGTAGCGAGTCAGTGCGTCCATGATGGTGTCCTGGAAGGCATGCCCCATGTGCAACGTGCCTGTGACGTTAGGCGGCGGAATCATGATGCAATACGGCTCGCCGTCGCCCTGCGGGGCGAAATAGCCGCTTTCTTCCCAGCGCACATATACACGCTGTTCGATATCTTGTGGCTGGTAGGACTTGTCCATGCTTCGCTGCGCTAGGGTCAGAAGGTTGGGGCGGACTATACGTTGTGAGTCTCTAGCGCATGTCCATTGTCACGGTACGTGGTGAAGCGTTTTCGGCTCCGTTGCTTGCAGTCATCATCAGAGGTTACAAGCTCCGCAACTCTCGGGAAAGCCCCGGCACATGACGGAATATCGTCGCACAGATTAATCAGCAGATCGCGTGGCTCTATGTCATCGTCTTCGCAGCCAATCGTCACCGGCGACGGCTGATCAACGACGCTTTTCGCTAACAGTTGATGCGGCACGAAGCTGCCGTCACGAAAGGTCCACAGCAGCTCGTCCATTCTTTGGGCATCGCTACGATTGCCGACGTGAATGTGCACGGTGTGATCAAGCCGATAGGCCTTTTCTGCCAATCGGCAAGCAAAGGACTGACGCGAGTGTTGGCCTGCCTGATTGAGAATATAGAAGTCGACCCTGGCCATTAAGGCAGAGCGCCGCAGCGCGCAAGGAGGAACTCGGTCAGCATTGGCACGGGCCGACCCGTGGCGCCTTTCTGCTTTCCGGATTTCCATGCCGTGCCTGCGATGTCGAGATGTGCCCAGTTCATGCCTTCGGTGAACTTGCCGAGGAAGCACGCCGCCGTGATGGCCCCGCCATCGCGACCACCGACATTGGCCATGTCGGCGAAATTGCTCTGAAGCTGCGCCGCCCACTCTTCACCGAGTGGCATGGGCCAGCCGCGATCATCTGCCGAAATGCCGGCCGCGACAATGCTCTGCGACAAGTCGTCGTCATTGCTCATCACTGCCGTGCGGTGGTGGCCGAGCGCGACCACACACGCCCCGGTCAACGTTGCAACATCGATAATCGCGTCAGGCTTGAAACGGCGCGAATAAGTCAGCGCGTCGCAGAGAATCAAGCGGCCTTCGGCATCCGTATTGAGGATCTCGATGGTCTGGCCCGACATGCTCTTGACAATATCGCCCGGTTTTGTCGCTTTGCCGCTCGGCAGGTTTTCCACGGCCGGGACGACGACATTGACATTGATCGGCAAGCGTAATTTTGCCACCGCAATCATCGTGCCGATTACGCTGGCAGCGCCGCACATATCGAACTTCATTTCGTCCATGGCCGGGCCCGGCTTCAGCGATATGCCGCCGGAGTCAAAGGTGACGCCTTTGCCGACAAGAACCACGGGTTTCTGACCGGCTTTTCCCTTGTATTGCATAACGATGAATCGTGCGGGTTCTTTGGTACCTGCAGTAACCGATAGCAACGAGTGCATGCCCAGCCGCTTCATCTCTGTCTCGTTGAGCACACGCGTTTGCAGATTCTTGTGGCTGCGTGCCATTTTTTGCGCCGTGCGTGCAAGGTAGCTTGGCGTGCAGACGTTAGCCGGCAAATTGCCGAGATCCTTCGCGAGCGACATGCCGGCCGCAATTGCATCGCCATGCTCTGCGCCCCTCATCGACCTTGCCGCATCGCCGCGCTTTGCGACTGCGATGCCGACTTTCTTGAGCGGCATGGCTCGCGTCTGCCGGCCGCTTTTCATCCTGGTAAAACGATACAGGGATTCGCCGACGGCCTGCGCCGTGTGCCGGGCCAGGTAGTAGCTGTCCGTGCCAGCGACATCCTCCAGTGTCAGGCAATTGAGAATTCCGCGACTCTTGCTATTTGATACGGCACCTAACGCCCCGCTGAGCCCACGGCGATAGTTGGCCAGATCAAATGAACCGGCCTTGCCCAGGCCGACAACCGCGACCCGAGGCGAACGAATGCCGGCAACATCGGTCAGGACGAAACATCGGCCAAGCTCAGTGGAGATGTCGCCACTCTTGATATGCCGTTTGATTGCGCCGCCGCTGGCACTGTCGATGTCTGCAGCTCCCGCGCCGAGTTTGCCCCGGTCGTAAACGCCGACAATGACGCAATCAATAGCCCTGTTCGAGGCTTTGGAAGTGGTCGTAAAGTAGTCCATAGATAGTCTTCTTGGCAGGTAGCCGCTGTCCCAGGCGCTTTGTGACCTGGAGGCTGTCCCGGGCAAAATAAAAGCGGTAGTCTAACTGATTCCGCCTGCGTGGTTAAGAAATCACAGACATCGATGCGCCGCATACTCGATCGCTACATATTCAAAGAGATCGCTACGACCTGGTTGGCCGTCACAATGGTGCTGCTCCTGATATTGCTGACAAATCAGTTTGCGCGAGTTCTGGGCGATGTCGCCAAGGGCAGGCTTCCCAAAGATGCGGCTATGGATGTCATCGTACTGTCCGCGACGCAATATCTGACAATCATCATTCCGATCGGCTTGTTTCTCTCTATCATGCTCGCACTAGGGCGTTTGTACCGCGACAGCGAAATGCCCGCGATGATGGCATGCCGGGTTGGACCCTACGACATATACCGCCCACTCATTTGGCTGCTCGTTCCGTTGTCACTCGTCGTTGCATGGTTGGCACTCGATTTCGCGCCGCGTGCATTGCAGGCGATAGACCGAGTGGGTGCCGAAGCCCGTCGGGAAGCGGACCTCGCCAGTATCGAGCCAGGGCGGTTTACCGAAGTTGGGCCGGCCGCTGCCGTGGTCTATGGCGAGCGCATACTGGCCGACGGGTCGATGGAGAACGATTTTCTGCAGCGACGGATAGCCGAC
>CAMYMP010000676.1 GCA_947259435.1 uncultured Woeseiaceae bacterium | reverse complement strand
GAAGTTGTGAATGTTGCGGAACGTCAACACCATGTCCACACCCGAAATGCCGAAGTCGAAGTCGTCGGCCTGGTAAAAGCGGCTGCCCTGCGGACGGTTGATGTTAGCCGTGGTATCGATCACTTCCACGCGCTCGAATCCGGGTTCGGTCAGCACGTTGTCCCTGACCCGGTCCGTGCCCAGCGCCACGTACAGCTTGCCGTTCTCGGCGAGCACTGGTGCGAGCACGCGGGTGTACCAGCCGCCGCCGGGCAGCAGTTCCAGTACACGCATGTCGTCGGTCATGCCGAAGAATTTCAGTGTCTCGAGCGGGCGGCGATTCCTGTCGCGGTCGCGGTCCGCCTGCGGGCGCGATTCCGCGGCCAGTGCGGTCTCGACTTTTGGGTCAATCTCGTTGGCCGCCTGAGCGAAGCTCGCGACGCCAACCAGTACAAGGGCAAACAAAACTCTCACGGGCAGACTCCTGTAGTAGCAAGGGTAGGTGGGCAAACGGCGTCACGCCGTTAGTGCTCGGAACTGAAGCCTACCACGCCGCCCGCAGCTTGCCGGGCCCTATTTTGACCTCAGCACGGCCCTGATTTCTTCGACCTGGTCTTCGGTAACTGGCTGGAACTTGCCGAGCGAGCAGGTCATGCCCGTGCTCCACGTGCCGCCCCAGTGCCACGGCCAGCGCCGGTACCAGGGCCAGTCGAACCAGTCGGCGACCTGGAACCGATCCATCTCGCACATGCGAGAGCCGCTGAATGACTTCACGACGAGGACGTGCCCGTAGCGAAGGTCATGGCAAGGGCTGCGCAGCGTGTTGATCCACTGCTTGTCGCGGCGGCCGTCGAACAGCATGTGCCTGTCGTCGAGGGCCTGGTAACTGCGATACTCGTTGTCGCTCAGGCAGCGTTTGGTCTCGCCAAACTCTGCCGGGTCGAGCGTCACGCTAAGTATCGAATCGATGTCCGCTTGTATCGCCTGGCGCCGGCTCTCGGCTTCGGGTGAGGTTGCACAGCCGGCGATAAACAGCACGGCGATTAAGATCACAAAGATAGTAACTTTGATTGCGCGCATGATGTACTCCTGTTGTCACCAACACACACCCCTTGCTAATTAAATGGGGGCGCGATACCGGAATTTCGAGGTAGACTGGCGAAAAAATAAGTGGGGAAAGCAACAATGAGAAAAGCAGCCACTGCCTTTGGGTTTATTGCGCTCGCACTGCTGGCCGGAGGTTGCACGAAAGAGCCGGTCGCCGAGCGCGATCAGGAAAGGATCGCCACGGTCGTCGACGATGCGGCGATGGCGGACGAGTCGGCTGCGGAGAACTGGCTCGCCTTCGGCCGCACTTACAGCGAGCAGCGCTTTAGCCCGCTCAAACAGATTAACGATACGAATGTCGCCGACCTCGGCGTCGATTGGCATCTCGATTTGCCCGATGCGCGCGGCCTCGTGTCGACACCGCTCGTCGTCGACGGTGTGCTGTATTTCGTCGGCAGCATGAACCGCGTGCGCGCCGTCGACGCGGCCACGGGCGAGGTGCTCTGGCTGTTCGATCCCAGGGTCGCCGACCACAGCGACATGCGTGTCGGCTGGGAACACAATCGCGGCATCGGCATCTGGCAAGACAAGGTCTACCAGGCCACCTGGGACGGCCGCCTGATCGCGATCGATCGCGCCAACGGCAAACAGGTATGGAGCCAGCGCATCTACGACCCGGGCATGCCCCTCTACAACACGGGCGCGCCCAAGATATTCAAGGGCAAGGTCATGATCGGCAGCGGCCAGCTGTGGCGCTTCTGGATCGTACCGGGCAACCCGGCCGACGGCTTCGAGAACGAGGCCATGGAAATGGCGGCCAAGACCTGGACCGGTGAATGGTGGAAGTATGGTGGCGGCGGCAATGCCTGGCACGGCTTCACCTACGACGCCGACCTCGACGTGCTCTACATCGGCACGGGCAACGGTGCGCCCTGGAACCAGAAGATCAGAAGCCCCGGCGGCGGGGACAACCTGTTCCTCGACTCGATCGTGGCGCTCGACCCGGACACGGGTGAGTACATCTGGCACTACCAGAACACGCCGGGCGAGACCTGGGACTACAACTCCAACATGGACATCGTGCTCGCCGACCTCGAGATCGACGGGCGCAAAGTCAAGGCGCTGATGCAGGCGCCGAAGAACGGTTTTTTCTACGTGCACGACCGCGAAAGCCATGAACTGATCTCCGCCGAGACCTATGCCGAGATCAACTGGGCGACCCACGTCGACATGCAGACCGGGCGGCCGGTCGAGCGGCCGGGCGCGCGCTACGAGGACGGCTCGGAGCGCATCTCGCCGACACCGGCGGGCGCCCATAGCTGGCACGCCATGTCCTACAACCCGCAGACGGGGCTCGTCTACATACCCGTGGTGCAGATATCGGCCCTGTACAACGACGAAGGCGTCGATTTTGATTCGTGGCAGTCGGCCGTGTTCGAAGGCGACACGAC
>CAMYMP010000675.1 GCA_947259435.1 uncultured Woeseiaceae bacterium | reverse complement strand
CAAATAGATGAAGAAACACCACCAGCATATTAGATTCGGTCTTGGAAAAAATCCCGACAATTCGATGTCTGTTTGCTTACGTGGGCGCCGAGCAGAATGCCTTGGAATGGCCGCTTCTGGCGAAAGCCGACGTTCAGCTTGGTCGATCGTCTGCTTACCGCGCCGAAGCCGTCATTGAGCTATTATTGGTTCCAAGGGCCGCTACTGACCCGAAGCGGACATTAGATTGAGTCTGGCTTACACAGCTTCCAACGTCGGCCAACGGTCAGGTTGAGGCGTTTGGGAATCATTCATCTACTACCGTTTTGAGAGCCGCATAGGTACCCGCAAAATACGTTACGTTGTGGAATGCCTCACGAGCCAGAGCTTCGGCTACTTCACTTGCCTGTTCGCTATCCTGACCAAAAACAATGATACGTGTGTTGTGGTCCTGCATAGGCAGTCGGCCGTCATTTTTCGCTGCAAAAACCTCCCCCACATCTTTGCCTGGCAGGACCCGGCTCTGAGGCAAGTTTCTTGCGCCAGAGATGCTGCTTTCCGCAAACAAAGAGGGGTCACGAACGTCAATCCAAACGGCCGTCTTGTCATTCCGGAACACATGTTGAGCGCCATCTTGCTCGATCACCATGACCCCGACTAATGCGCGCCAGACCGGTGCGCCCAGCTGGTAGCGTCGTACATTGGTGTAGCCAGCATTGAGTAATTCCCCAGCCACGCGTTTGCTCTTGCCACAGTATGGGCCATTGCAATACAGCACCAGAGGCTGCGACTTGTCCCCGCCGACCAGCCGTCCGATCTCTGCTACATCTGAGGTGTAAAGGGCAACAGGCACGTCCGGTTTGGGTGCAACATTTAGGGCTGTCGGAATATGACTGACGGACCATTCGAGGTGAGGGCGAGTGTCCAACAACACCGCACTCTTGTCCTCGATAATTTGTTCCAACTCAGCAGTTGAAACTTCCGCCACGCCGGATCCGGGTTTTGCGAATATACCTTGACGGACGAGCTGAATAGAGCGCTCCTGATCTGATTCGGCAACACCGGCAGTTGGGTAACCGCCTGATGCACATACCAGAAATAGTACGACAAATCTTGAAAACGGCATGGTCATTCTCCATGACTACTTTCTTGTATGCCCTAAGTATAGTTGCTCGTCAGAAAGCCACTTGATCCACAGCCGATTGGAAGGAATATTGTGAATTGAGTGTCTGCTTTTGGCCGATAGCGCTCGGTCAGAACACCGGTTGTCTCGTATTCTGAATGTCCGCTGTCAGCGAAAGCGGACCTTGGGCGAGCAATGGAAACGGCTGTGCCCGCAAGTCGACCTCTTGCCGCAATCGAGCCTCTAATCTGAACTAATCTATACCAGCTTGGCGATTTCCGGGGCGCAGAGCTTCGCGAGGTCTTTGTAGATTTTCGGGGTGCCAGTCAGGATATGACCTGTCTCGAGGAAGTTCTCGCTGCCATCGAGGCCACTGACGATGCCGCCGGACTCGCGAATCAACAAGCTGCCTGCCGCGAGGTCCCAGGGTGCGAGTCCTGTCTCCCAGAACGCATCGAGCCGGCCAGCCGCGACGTAGGCGAGGTCCAGCGCCGCGGCACCTGGACGTCGGACGCCTGATGTGGCGTGCACGACTTTACCGAGCATCTGCAGATACGGCCCGATTTCCTGATCGGCCTGGCGGAATGGAAAGCCCGTGCCGATCAGGGCGCGCTCGATATTTTTCTGGCCGCTCACCCGAATGCGCCTGCCCTCGAGATGCGCACCCTGGCCTCGCGACGCCGTGAACAGTTCCTGGCGCAGCGGGTCGTAAACGACGCCATGTTCCATGCGGCCGTTGACCTGCACGCCGATCGAGACGCAGAAAACCGGAAATCCGTGCAGGTAGTTGGTCGTGCCGTCGAGCGGATCAATGATCCAGATCGTGTCGGATTCACCCTGAACACCGCTTTCTTCGGCGAGAATCGCGTGTTCGGGATAGTGCTTCAGGATGCAGCTGATGATGGCCTTCTCGGCCGCACGATCGGCTTCACTGACGAAATCGTTGTGGCCTTTCTGCTCGACCTCGAGCTTGTCCAGATTGACCATCTTTCTGATTAGCGTGCTGCCGGCGCGTCGGGCCGCCATCACCGCTACATTGAGTAGAGCGTGCATCAAACGATTCCATCAGTGTGAAAGAACTCGGCCCTGGCGGGCCGCGGGGGCTAGAATAGCGAATATCAGGGAAGCATTGCCAGAAATGTCGATTCGCATTGTTCTTGTCGGTACCACACATCCGGGGTGTATCCGATCTCGCCCTGGTCAAACCGAAGCACTTTCCACATGAAGACGCGACGGCGCGCGCATCGGGGGCGGTCGATATTCTCGAAAATGCGACCGTCGTTGACTCACTCGAGCAGGCGATCGAGGATTGTGTCTATGTCGCCGGTGCGAGCGCACGATCACGTTCGATCAACTGGCCGTCGATGGATGCGCGCGACTGTGCGGCGCGGCTTATTAAGGAAAGTCAGCACGGAACGGTCGCCGCCATCTTCGGGCCCGAACAGTCGGGGTTGAGCAATGAGCATCTCGATCATTGCCACACCTTGCTGACGATTCCGACCGATCCGGGCTTCAGTTCCTTAAATCTGGCAATGGCCGTGCAGGTGCTGACATATGAGCTACGTGCGGCGCGAATCGCCGCCAAGCCGCCCGAATATGAGCCTGATGCGCCGCTCGCAACGAGCGATGAACTCGAGCACTTTTACGCGCATCTCGAACAGGTACTGACCGATACGCGTTTTCTTGATCCTGAGAATCCGCGACACCTGATGCGTCGATTGCGTCGGCTGTTCATCCGCGCAATGCCGGATCAGAACGAGCTGAACATTCTTCGCGGCATCCTGGCTGCCGTTGACAGAAAAAAGGATACCGCCGATGGCTGAGCGACAGGAACTGCTGTACCTCGATTACGCCGCGTCGACGCCGGTGGATTCGCGCGTTGCCGAAGCGATGAGCGCGCTGATGACGAGCGCAGGCAGTTACGCCAATCCGTCATCAACACACGCGGCGGGCAGGCAGAGTGTCGAGCATATTGCGCGTGCGGCTGCTCAGCTCGCCGGTCTCCTCAATACCCGGGCGGAGCGACTGATCTGGACCTCGGGCGCGACCGAGTCGGACAATCTGGCGATTCTGGGCGGTGCGCACTATCGGCGTGATCGCGGCCGGCACCTGATCTCGATGCGCACGGAGCACAAGGCCGTGACCGACTCGTTCAGCGAGCTCGAAAAGCAGGACTTCGAAATTACCTGGCTGGAGCCCGAGGCCAACGGCGTGCTCGGCATAGCAAAACTTGAGGCGGCGCTGCGCGACGACACACAGCTGGTATCGGTCATGCACGTCAACAACGAGACGGGTGTTATCCAGGATATCGAAAAGATCGGTGCGATCTGCCGCGATCGCGGGATTCTGTTCCACGTCGATGCTGCCCAGTCGGTTGGCAAACTGCCGATCGATCTGGAAGCGCTGCCGGTCGACCTGATGTCGATGACGGCGCACAAGGTCTATGGGCCGAAAGGCATCGGTGCGCTCTACATCGCCGACCGTCCGGGTGTGCATGTGGATCCGCTGCTGTTCGGCGGTGGTCAGCAGCGCCGGCTCCGGCCTGGCACGCTGCCGTCGCAGCAAATTGTGGGTTTCGGTGCGGCCGCCGAAATTGCACGTTCGCGCATGCATGAAGATCTCGAACACCTGACGGCGCTGCGCGACCGCTTCTGGTCCGGTATTCACGACTTGCCGGGTGTTCTGCTGAATGGCGATTTCGACCACGGCTTTCCCGGAATTCTCAACGTCAGCATCGAGGACATTGAGGGCGAGAGTTTGCTGCTGGCACTGGAGCCGCTGTGCGTCGCAACGGGGTCGGCGTGCAATTCCACGAGCCAGGAACCGTCCTACGTGCTGCGTGCACTGGGCAGAAGCGACGCTCTCGCTCAGAGTGCGATTCGCTTCAGCTTTGGGCGGCCGACAAGCCTCACGGACGTCGATTTCGCGGTCGAGCATTATCGCAGCGCCGTCGACAAGCTGCGCAGCATCGCGCCGGAGCACGCAGCTTGAGCGCGGATCCTTACAGCAAGCGTGTGCGGGAGCTGTTCGATGCCCCGGCACATGCCGGCCACCTCGACGGCGCGTCGAGCGTCGAGGTTTCGGAACAGGGCGTCCGCGTGCGCCTCTACGCCAAAATCGAGGATGGAGAGGCTCGGGCACTGCGGTTCCGGGTCTGGGGTTGCCCTCACGCCATCGCTGCGGCCGAGGCCTTCTGCGCCGGTTATGAGGGCCGGGCTGTGGCCGACCTGCTTGATTTTTCGGCATCCGACCTTATGCAAAGTCTTTCTGTACCCGTGGAGAAGACCGGACGTATACTGGTCATCGAAGACGCCGTGCGTTCGCTTGGGAGTGTCGCAGGCGGTGTTTCAGAACCAGACGACTGAAGAAGACTGAACATGGCAATTTCGTTGACGGAATCGGCAGCTGAGCGCGTGAGCACCTATCTCGAGAAGCGCGGCGGTGGCATTGGCCTGCGGCTCGGGGTCACCAAAACCGGCTGCTCGGGCTATTCCTATGTAATCAATTATGCAGACGCCGTAAACCGCGGGGACATCGTGTTTGAGGACCGTGGAGTCAAGATCGTCATCGATCCGGAGGCACTGAAGCTCATCGACGGCACCGAGGTCGATTTCGTCAAAAATGGCCTGAACGAGGCCTTCAGTTTCAGGAATCCCAATGTCACAGGCGAATGCGGCTGTGGCGAAAGCTTCAACATCTGAAGTAAAATTAAGCGTTTACGTCCAAGGCCCGGCATCGACGCCGGGTGTCAATATCATATCCGAGAGGTCAGGGCCCGGTTTGAGCAGCGCCTTGACACCTCTTTAACCTGAAAGGAACTACGTATGGCCTCCGAGCAAACGCTCTCCATTATCAAACCCGATGGTGTGCAAAAGAATCTGATTGGCGACATTTACGGGCGCTTCGAAAAGGCGGGACTCGAAATCGTTGCAGCCAGGATGATGCAGTTGTCGACAGATCAGGCTCAGGGCTTTTACGCGGTGCATAAAGAACGGCCATTTTTCAATGATCTGGTCAGCTACATGACGTCCGGCCCGGTTATGGTCCAGGTTTTGCAGGGCGAGAACGCGATCGCGAAAAACCGTGAGATCATGGGCGCCACCAATCCTGCCGATGCCGATCCGGGGACGATTCGCGCGGATTTTGCCGAGAGTATCGAGGAGAACATCGTGCATGGCTCGGACGGAGCGGATACGGCTGCTGTCGAGATCGCGTTCTTTTTCGGCGACGACGGCGTCTGCCCGCGGACACGATAGGGAATAGCATTGCCGGCTCAGACTGACAAAGTGAATCTGCTCGGGATGCCACAGGGCGCTCTCGAGTCGCTGTTTACCGATTTTGGCGAGAAGCCGTTTCACGCGAGACAGCTGATGCGATGGGTGTATCAGCGTGGCATTACCGACTTCGACGAGATGACCGACCTGTCGAAATCATTGCGACAGAAGTTACACGAGTCGACTTACATCCAGCTGCCTGAAGTTTTGTCGCGGCACGACTCAAAGGACGGTACCGTCAAGTGGCTGTTCGAAAGCGGATATGGCCAGGCGGTTGAAGCGGTTTTTATTCCGGAGCCGGATCGGGGCACGCTTTGCATATCCTCGCAGGTCGGCTGCGCACTCGACTGTGCGTTTTGCGCGACCGGCGCGCAGGGATTCAATCGCAACCTGAGCGCCGCCGAGATCGTCGGCCAGGTCTGGCACGCGAATCAGGCTTTGCCACGCCGCGATAACGATGCTGCCGACTTCGCGGTGACGAACGTCGTGTTTATGGGGATGGGTGAGCCGCTGGCCAACTATCGTAATGTCGTTCCAGCGATCGAACTGCTGATTTCCGATCTGGCCTACGGTATTTCTCATCGTCGTGTAACCGTCAGCACTTCGGGACTGGTGCCGAACATCGACCGCCTGGGCGACGAGTGCAACGTATCGCTCGCGGTTTCCCTGCATGCGCCCAATGACTCGCTGCGTAATGAGTTGGTGCCCATCAACAAGTTGCATCCTATTGAAACACTGCTCGATGCGTGCTGGCGCTATGCAGAGAAGCGTGCGAATCGATTCATAACGTTCGAATACGTGATGCTGCGTGATATCAACGATTCGCCCGAGCATGCCGATCAGCTATATCAGCTTCTGACAGGCAAACCTGCCAAGGTCAACCTGATTCCTTTCAATCCGTTCGAAGGAAATGATTTTTCCCGCTCCGAGGCCGATACGATTACACGGTTTCAGAACCGGCTGAGGAAGAAGGGCGTAGTCGCCACGACGCGCAAGACGCGCGGTGACGATATCGATGCAGCATGTGGTCAATTGGCTGGTAAAGTGAGTGATCGGGTCCGCGTCCGACTGGGTGAAAAGAAGCTGAGAGATAGGAAACTGGGGGTGGCAACGCTGTGAATATTAGTGAAAGGGTGTTGACAGGACTGACTGCAAGTTTGCTGCTGATGGGTTGCGTGCAGACTACGACAACAACTGGTGGCGTGAATCCCGATGCGAACGAGGCCGATGCGGCACAGCTGAATTACGAACTCGGTGCTCGTTACTACCGCAACGGCAACTACGAGCTTGCTCGTGACCGACTTCTGGGATCGATCGAAATCGATCCAAGAAACGCGACCGCTTATTCGACGCTGGCTCTGACTTACGAAAAACTCGGCAATCTGCGCCTTGCCACCGAAGCCTATGAAAAAGCAGTTCGCATCGCGCCTCGAGACTACAATGTTCAAAATGCGTACGCGGTGTTTCTGTGTGGACAAAGTCGCTTCGATGAGGCGCAAAAGCACTTCGACCGGGCAATCAAAGTTCCCGAGAATGACAACGCCGAAATAATGCTGACCAACGCCGGTGTCTGCATGGCACAGAAGCCGGATGCGGCTCAAGCCGAAACCTATTTCCGTCAAGCCCTGGATCGAAAGAGCGACTATGGCGAGGCTCTCTTGCAGCTGAGTCTGTTGAAGTTCAACGCGGAAGACTACATGAGTGCGCGCGCATTCCTGCAGCGCTACCTGAGCAGCAATGTGCCGTCCGCGCCGGTGTTGTATCTCGGCGTCCGCATTGAGCGGGAACTAGGTGACCGGCGCGCGCAGACCGAGTATTCGAACCAGATTCTGCGCCAGTTTCCTGAGTCCCGCGAAGCACGCAGTATTCTTGAATCGGGATAGGAATGAGCGACGAGCAGGACAAACCTCGCGAAAAAAAGCCTGAGGCCGAGCCCGAAGGTCCCCGCGGCGGCGAACGCCTTGCCGAGGCGCGGCGCGAGCAGCAGATCAGTGTGCTCGAGGTTGCCAAGGAGTTGCACCTCGACGAGGCAAAGGTTCGCGCGCTCGAGCGTAATGAGTTCGACTTGCTTGGCGCCCCGGTCTTTGCGAAAGGTCATTTGCGCAAATACGCGCAGCTCGTCGGCGTTGATGCCGATGATGTTTTTGCTGACTACTATCAGATGACGCGATCGGAGCCCATGCCTCCGGTTGTCGCAGTGAAACGATCCAGGGTTCGCCGCGAAGTGTCACCCGGGCCGTGGGTTGCCGTGATCGTTGTGATTATCGTCGCCGTTGCGTCCTACTGGTGGTTCGTTGTGGAGTCGGAAACGCGCATGACGCCAGAATCCGCCAACAAGGCGCCGATCGTGCCCGAGCAGACTGTGGATACGCCAACCGCCACCGAGCAGCTCGTCATCGGCGCCGCCGAACAAGCTCCGGAGGAGTCGGCGCCGCTGGTAAGTGAGCCGCCGCCGGAGCCTGTCCCGGCCGCGGACGGAGAGACACTCATAACACTAAGTTTTTCCGGAGACTGCTGGACCGAAATCAGTGACGCGACAGGCAAACGGATCTTTTTCGATATGGGCAGAACGGGTAACGACGTCGAGTTGAAGGGGCAGGCACCGTTTGCGGTGTTGTTTGGCAACGCTGAAAATGTCAGCGTTCGCGTCGACGGCAATGACTATCCGGTCTTTGCGTCAAATCCAGGCAGCCGAACTGCGCGCCTGACAATAGTGAAACCGTAACAGACGACTGTGAAACCGCGCGCCATACGAGGAATGAACGATATCCTGCCTGACGTATCGGGCACGTGGCGATATCTCGAGTCTGTTGTACAGGACATCGTGCAGTCATACGGCTATGACGAAATTCGCCTGCCTCTGCTCGAGCACACGGAACTGTTTCGCCGTTCGATTGGCGAAGTCACCGATATCGTCGAAAAGGAAATGTACACGTTTCCCGATCGCAACGGCGAGAGCCTGACGCTGCGTCCGGAAGCGACGGCAAGCGTGGTCCGCGCGGGCATAAGCAACGGCCTGCTGCACAATCAACGGCAGAAGCTCTGGACGTCCGGCCCGATGTTTCGCTACGAAAAGCCTCAAAAAGGCCGTTATCGGCAGTTCCACCAGTTCGACGTCGAGGCGCTGGGCTTCGAAGGCCCGGATGTTGATGCCGAACTAATTATTATGTGCGCCAGGATGTGGCGCACACTCGGCTTGTCGCGCCTGACGCTGGAGATCAACTCCCTCGGGACGGCTGATTCGCGTGCCCGCTATCGTGAGACGCTTGTCGAGTACTTCTCCGGCGTGAAAAGTGAGCTTGATGAGGATAGTATTCGGCGCCTCGAGCAGAATCCGCTGCGGATTCTCGATAGCAAGAATCCGGATATGCAGCAGATCGTGGCCGCGGCACCTGTCATGCTGGACTTCCTGGATGAGGAATCTTCAGAGCATTTTCAGGCACTTAAGGGATTACTGGAGGCTGCTGGAGTAGACTACACCATCAATCCGCGGCTGGTTCGCGGTCTTGACTATTACAGCCGCACGGTATTCGAGTGGGTTACCGATGCGCTGGGTTCGCAGGGCGCGGTCTGTTCAGGAGGCCGCTACGATGGACTTGTCGAAAAGCTCGGCGGACGGCCGACGCCGGCCGTTGGCTGGGCGATGGGTATCGAACGTCTCGTCGCCTTGTTTGCGGCTTGCGGAGCCGAGGCGCCGGCGGCAGATGCCGATGTTTACGTCGTGGCAGTGGGCGATTGCGCCGTTACTCAGGCATTCGCGCTCGCGGAAGAACTGCGCGACAGGATTTCAGGCATCAGGGTCGAATCAAACCTTGGCGGCGGCAGTTTTAAGTCGCAGCTCAAGCGTGCGGACAAGAGCAACGCTACATACGCGTTGATTCTTGGTGAGCAGGAGATCGCCGATAAATGTGTGGGTTTGAAACCATTACGCAGTAAGGAAGATCAAAGCAGTATTGCAGTTGACGCGCTCGCGGAAACGTTGGCGGGGCGACTAGGAAAAACCGTCGCAGGATAGGCGACAGAGAATTTTTAAGGGCAATAGCAGTGGATGATTTACAGTCAGAAAAAGAACAGCTCGAAGAGATACGCGCGTGGTGGGCCGATTACGGGCGCTACGTAATCGCGGGCGTTGTCATCGCCGTGGCTTTAATGGTCGGCTTTAACCAATACAAAAGTAACAAGCTGACGGCGGAGGTGGAGGCATCGGCGCTGTTCGAATCGCTTGCCGGACACGTATTCGAAGGCGACCTGGACGATGCCGAGCTTGTCGCCGATGAACTTGCCAACAATTATGCCAACACGTCCTATGCTGCCCAGTCGAGACTCGCGATGGCGCGCCTCTATATGGACAAGAACCAGGACCAGGATGCTGCCGATGTTCTACGAGAGCTTCTCGAGATGCGTGGTAACGGCGCTCTCAGGCATGTCGGACGACTGCGGCTCGCGCGCGTGCTGCTTTATCAGGACAAGCCCCAGGAAGTGATCGATTTACTCGTTGGCCAGGACAACAAGGCGTTTGCGGGATTGTATGCGGAAGCTCTCGGTGACGCATATGCGGCGCTCGGCCAGGTCGAGGCGGCGGGCGAGTCGTATCGCCTTGCATTGGCCGATACCTCGCAGACGGTCAATCGCGGACTGGTGCAGATGAAGCTGATCGATCTCCCGGACGAGCAGCCTGATACGCCTGAAGCCGGTGGCGCCGAGCCCGAAGCCAGTGCCGCGGGTCCTGACGCTGTGACCGAGCCTGATGCCGAACCAGTGTCTGACGATGAGGCCGGAGAGTCCGAATGACGATGGCAATGCGCTCCATTGGCATTGTCGCGGCGGCGCTCGCCCTGTCGGCCTGCGGCCTGTTCGGCGGTGATGACGACGAGAAAGACCTCGAACCGACGAAACTCACCGACATCAAGACAACGGTTCAGGTCAAGAGACTGTGGAGCGCGAATGTCGGCGCTGACTCGGAATCGGGCAAGGAGTTCTGGCGTAGCAAGTTGGAAATCGAATTATCTTCAGGCCCGGGTGTTGGCGAAGGACTGGTCGTTGTTGGTGCGGGCGACGGCGACCTCATCGCTCTGAATGCTGATTCGGGCGATGAATTGTGGCGCGTCAATGTCGGTGGTGAATCGCTTGCCACGCCGTTAATCAAAGACGATCTTGTGATAGCGATTACGATTGACAATCGTCTGCGCGGTTTATCCGCATTCGATGGCAGCGAGCGCTGGATTGTCGAACAGTCTACGCCCAGGCTGACAATGCGGGGATCGGCGTCGCCGGTGCTTGCCGGCACGTCCGTTATTGGCGGATTCGATAACGGTCGGCTTCTCGCTGTCAATCTATCGACCGGCGACATTGAGTGGGAGACGATGTTGTCACCGCCTACTGGACGGTCGGATCTTGAACGGCTGGCCGACATCGACGGCATGATCAGTGTTGTGGGCCCGGATGTGTATGCGGCCGGGTATCAGGGCGATATTGCCGCGATCGCTTCGGAATCGGGTCAGATCTTGTGGTCCCGCGACGTATCGTCCTTCGAAGGCGTCTCCGCCGACTGGAACAACGTGTATACGGTCGACGCGGAAGGCGCCGTCATTGCATTGACGCGTCGTTCCGGCGACGAAACCTGGCGTCAGACCTCGTTGCTGCGGCGCGAGCCTACCGTACCCATTGCATTTCAGACTACAGTGGTCGTCGGTGACCTCGAAGGCTATTTGCACTTCTTCAGCAATTTCGACGGGAATCCCGTGGCTCGCGTGAAGGTCGGCGGGCAGGCCATCTCTAACGAACCGATAGTCGTCGCTGATCGCCTGTATGTGCAAAGCGATGCCGGCACCGTATCCGCTTTCGTCGTGCAGGAGCCAAAACGCAAGCGCAACGCACCGGACATCTCAGACGAAGGCGCCTGAGGTCCCGTACGCGGGTCTGATCCGATGCTTCCTGTTATTGCGCTGATTGGCCGTCCGAATGTCGGCAAGTCGACGCTGTTTAATCGGCTTACGCGCTCGCGAGATGCTCTTGTCGCCGACTACCCGGGGTTGACGCGCGATCGCCAGTACGGCTTCGGCAAGCTCGGTCCCATACCTTATCTCGCCATCGATACCGGCGGCGTCGCTGGTGGCGAAGTCGGCATCGAAGGACTCAAGGTCGAGCAGACTGTACGGGCGCTCGAAGAGGCCGATGTGGCGATAATTATGGTGGATGGCAGGGAAGGCCTGACCGCGGCTGACGAACACGTTGCAGAGCTTGCGCGAAAAAACGCGAAAAAGACCTGGCTTGTAGTCAACAAAGCAGAGGGCCTCGACAGTGCAATAGCATCGAGCGAATTTCACGGTCTCGGCATCGGCGAACCCCTGGCAATATCCGCGGCGCACGGCGACCGTGTGAAGGCCTTGATGGAAGCCGTGCTTGCAGATTTCGAGCCAGACGAATTCGACGAAGTTCTGCCGGCTTACGAGGATGACGAATTCGCATTACGCATTGCTGTCGTCGGTCGACCGAATGTCGGCAAGTCTACGCTGATCAATCGCCTGATCGGCGAAGAGCGTCTTGTCGTTTTCGATCAGCCGGGGACGACGCGCGACAGTGTGTCCGTGCCGTTCGATCGTAACGATCGCAAGTACGAGCTGATCGATACGGCGGGTATCCGGCGCAAGGCCAAAGTGCACGAGGCCATCGAGAAGTTCAGTATCGTCAAGGCCCTGCAGGCGATCGAGAGTGCGCACGTCGTCATTGCCGTGCTGGATGCGCACGAAGGCGTCACCGAGCAAGACGTTAGCCTGCTGGGTCTCGTGCTGGAGCGCGGCCGGGCACTTGTCGTCGTGACGAACAAGTGGGACGGGCTGTCGTCGTCCGATCGCAAGCACGTGCGCGATGAACTCGACCGGCGCCTGCCGTTTCTGGACTTTGCCGAACGCATCACGATTTCAGCATTGCACGGTACTGCGGTTGGCGATCTGTTGCCGGCCGTCGAACGTGCCTATCGTGCCGCAACCCGCGATCTGTCGACAACGGAGTTGACGCGCGAACTCGAGAGTGCCGTGACGGCACATCCACCACCGCTCGTGCGCGGACGTCGAATCCGCCTGCGCTATGCGCACCAGGGTGGTCGCAATCCGCCCGTGATTGTTATACACGGCAATCAGACCGAGCGCGTACCGGAGGCTTATCGTCGCTACCTGATCAATCGCTTCCGCAAGGCGTTCAAGCTGAAGGGCACGCCCGTGCGACTGAGTTTCAAGACCAGCAAGAATCCATTCAAGGGAAGACGCAACAAGCTGACGCCGCGCCAGGAGAGCAAGCGCAGGCGGCTCATGAAGCACGTCAAGAAATAGAAGCCCGCTGCCCTGAAGCAGAGTTAAACAGCGGGGGACAAGCATGATATAAGTGCCCTAACGCAACCGGAGCTCGTCGATGGGCCCTGCAACAAAAACCGTCACGTTGGAAGGACGTTTCCAGATGCACCGCGCCGGGCATCTCGAGTCGCCGACATTGGCCTACGAAACCTGGGGCGAGCTCAACGAGTCCCGCAGCAACGGCATCCTGATTTTCAGCGGTCTGTCGCCATCAGCTCATGCCGCTTCCTCCGCTGAGGATCTTTCCGCCGGCTGGTGGGAGGACATGATCGGCCCGGGTTTGCCGCTCGACTCGAATAGTTATTACATTATCTGCGTCAATTCGCTTGGCAGTTGTTTCGGCTCCACGGGACCTGCTTCGGTCAATCCCGCGACGGGTAAGGTCTACCGGCTGAGCTTTCCAACACTGACGCTCGAAGACGTCGCTGAGGCAGCGTATG
>CAMYMP010000674.1 GCA_947259435.1 uncultured Woeseiaceae bacterium | reverse complement strand
CGGCGCCGAAGATGTCGCTGCCGTTCTCAAAGAGCTGCCGCCTGTTATCGAGCGCCTCCGGCAGATGTCCCCGCTCTAGCCCGGCAAATTAACCAGCAACAGGACCTTTACGGTCCGCAGGAGAAAGGCGAATCAATGGCATCGCACGTCGACGATCGGAACAGGCACCGACGATAGCCTGACATTAGCGACCCTCGATGACGACTGGGACAACGTGTCATGGCGGCTTGACCTGAAGTACGCGTTCTTGGACAGTGTGCTCATCTATGCCGGCGCATCCACAGGATTCAAAAGCGGTGGCATTTCGATCCTGCCCGTCGGTCAGCCCTCCGGTGTATTGGATAGTTTCGACGCCGAAGATTTGACTGCTTATGAAGCAGGCGTCAAAACACAGTGGCTGGATCGGCGTTTGACATTCAATGGGGCTGCTTTCTACAACGACTTTCAGAATTTGCAGGTAAGCACATCCACTATTACTCAAAGTGGACTTATTTTTGAAACTGACAATGCCGCCAAGGCTGAAATTTACGGCATCGACACCGACGGAATTTTTCACGTCACCGACCGACTGACACTGTCGGGCGGAGTGGTCTGGCTGCCAAAACGGGAGTTTGTCGAGTACAGGAACGATCGAACCGGTGACACGCTTTCCGGCAACAAGCTCACTCGTGCGCCGGAATGGACCGCCACCGCCGCGATTAACTACGAGCATCCGTTGCAAGGTCGCGGTATTCTCTCTGCGCGTTCCGAATACAACTACCGTAGCGGCTTCTTTTACACCACCGATAACAATCCGCGCTTCGCGCAAGACAGCGTCGGATTGCTGAACGTATTCCTGAAGTTCGAACCGATGAGCGAGAGTTGGTACGTTTTTGCCTCAGGTCGCAATCTGGCCGACGTGGACTACTTCAACCAGGTCTTTCTCCAGTCCAGCCCTGGATATCCGGACACCTACGAAGCCGGATTGGGTTATCGCTTCTGATCGGTTGGCGGGCAGCGGTAGTTAGGGCGAAGCCGTAGCACCGTCCGTGACACTCCGGACACGTGGCTGCTCATGCAGACGGCCGCATTCGTTTGCTTGCCACATGATAAAATCGGCTGCGGCCTGAGGCTGCCGGCCGTGCAAGTTGCGCGAAAGCAGTAAGGGGCCATACTTTTGATGCAGACGTATCGTTTTGGCGAGTTCGAGTTAGATCTGGACGCCCAGCAGCTTCGATTGCGCGGCGAACCGGTGCGGCTCGAGCGCCGCCCGCTGGATCTGCTGATTCTGTTGGTGAGCCGTTATGGCAGCATGGTGCCACGCGAAGACATCATTGCTTCGTTGTGGCCGGCCAACGTCATCATCGATTTCGATTCAGGCTTAAACACGCTCGTGCGGAAAGTGCGAAACGCCTTGGGCGATTCGTCCGACAAACCCAAATTCATCGAAACTGTACCTGGTCGCGGCTATCGCTTCATCGCCCCGGTTTCGACGCCGACACTCCTTGATTCGGATTCCGAGCAGCTGGTTGCGACAAGATTCCTGCGGCTTCGGCGCCCTGGCGCGCTATTGATCCTGTTGTTGCTAGTCATCGGTAGCACGATTTTCATCTGGCAGTCCGACTTCATGGCGCCCGAGCGGACCAGCATCGCCGTTTTCCCGTTCGAGAATCTCACCGGCAATGACCAGCAAATCGGCCGTGAGCTTGGCGTCGATGTCGTCGTATTGAGTTCGCTGCGGCTGGATAAGCCACGTATTCGGGTCACATCGCGACTGATACGTGTCGCCGACGGCGAGCAAGTCTGGTGGGCATCGTTCGACCGGGAGCTTACCAACGTGCTAGGACTGCAACGTGAATTGAGCATCGCCATTGCGGAACAAATTCGGCAGCGCTTGTCGCCCGAGGTGGCTGCCGCGATCGATCGTCGGCAAACCCAAAACTCTGAGGCCTACCAGCTGTACCTCAAGGGGCGGAACGAGTGGACTCAGTTTCAGCCAAATTCCATTTCGCGAGCCGTGCAATATTACCAGCAGGCCGTCGTCAAGGATGCCGGTTACGGGCTGGCATGGGCGGGCATTGCGCACGCGCTGGTCACGTCGCCGGTGACAGCGGAAGCAAGTCGGGAATCGATTACTCCGGCGGCGCGCGATGCCCTGCAGCGCGCGCTGGAATTCGGTCCGGACCTCGCGGAAACACAACTCGCGCTCGGCTCCTTTCATTTTTTCCTCGACCGGGACCTGCCGCCTGCCGAGGCGGCCGCACGGCAGGCGGTGTCGCTCGACCCGAACAGCGCGATGTCTCACATGTTTCTGGGTATCGTGTTATCTCAGCGAGACAAGCACGTCGAAGCGCGTGCCATGCTGCGTCGCGCCCGCGAGCTGGATCCGCTGTTCCCACTTATGTTCGCGAATTCGGCCGTGGTTGCGCTGGCAGCGGGCGAACCGCAAGAGGCGCTCGAGTTCGCGACGCAGGCCGTTGCCATCAACCCGGAGTTCTGGCCGGGGTATCTGCATCTTGGCGGCGCATGGCTTGCGCTCGGCGACTACGATGCAGCCGTGCAGGCTTATTCGAATGCGGAAAAACTCTCCGGCGGCAACTCGGCAAGGGCTGCTTCGTCACGTGCCTTTGTTCTCGCAAAACTCGGTCGCCAAGACGAAGCGCGCGACCTGCTCGCAGAATTGATGTCGCGCTCAGCCAATCGTTATATCCCAGCCTATGATATCGCGATCATCCACACGGGACTCGACGAGCCTGACCTGGCGTTCGAGTGGTTGGCACGGGCAACGGCGGAAAACAGTGTTTCATGTTTTAGCGTCGCGAATGATCAGAAACTCGAGTCACTACGGACGGATCTTCGATTTGAGCCCCTGCTAAGACGATGCCGAGTTGTGTCGGATTCGCACAGTCTGGAATAGTACCGACGAAATGGTCGCCAAAGGTAATTGGCAGATCGGAATCATGCTTACCTCGTGCAGCCAGAGCAGCAAGATTGCCGCTCTGGCCATGCCGCTTCAATTCCGCGACCTTAAAGCGAGATTCGCTCTCCGGTCATTGTTGCGCAAAAGTTCAGCGCGTTGCCGCTGATATCGATTCTCACGAATCGGGAAACACCCTCGAACGTGTTGCCGTCCTTCGCAAGTTTCAGATCAGTTCTGATATCCATTGTGGCGCTCAGGAATCCATTGGCATCGAAACTGTGAAACAACAGGCGATTGGCATATTTGCGATGTCCAATGCGCT
>CAMYMP010000673.1 GCA_947259435.1 uncultured Woeseiaceae bacterium | reverse complement strand
TAATGATTGCTGCCACGGTATACGTTAAGTCCGATGCCGGTCGAATGCGCTGGGACAGGTGGAAACTCAGCATTCCCGTGACCGGAATAATCGTGCGTAACGCTGCGCTGTCGAGAATAACGCGTTCACTGGCCGTGTCGCTGAGTGCCGGGCTGCCAATCAACGAAACCCTGCGCACCGTGTCGGCGTCGATCGGCAATAACTGGCTCGGCGAAAAAATGTCGCTGCTTAGCGAGGGCATAGAACGTGGCGAATCGTTGTCGAGCACGGGGGCGAACAGCGGTCTATTCACGCCGCTGATACTGCAGATGATCGCGCTGGGCGAGGAGACCGGCGCGTTGCCTGAACTCCTGGAAGAATCGTCAGACTTTTACAAACGTGAGGTGGACTACGATCTCGACAATCTCAGCGCGGCGATCGAGCCGATTCTGATCGTGTCGGTCGGCGCCGTGGTGCTCGTGCTCGCGCTCGGCGTGTTCCTGCCGATGTGGGACATGATCTCGCAGGCGAGGGCAGGCGGATGATGGGTGAGGGCACCTTATTCGTTCGCGATGCCAGGCTGGCTGTGACACGTCCCTTTGAACCGGGTTTCTCGCTGCTCGAACTCGTGGTCGTGATCGTGATCATCAGCATTCTCGTGGGTGTCGCGCTCAATCGCCTGCTGCCGTATATCGACGAGGCGGAGCGGGTCGGTGTGCTGACCCTGGGCGGCCAGCATCTCCGAACTCGATGGCAGCAATCCGATGCAGCTGATGCTCGAGACGCCGCTGAACTATGTCGGTGAGCTGCGCGGCTACGACGAAAGTGCGGTCCCTCGCCGCAACTGGTATTTCGATCTGAATACACGACGACTCGTGTACCGCATAGGACGGCGATTTGGCTGGTCCGATGACGACGAGTCAATGGATAACCCCGAGTTCGAGGTTCGCGTTGCCTTCGATGATCGCAATGGCAACGGGCGCTTCGAGCCGGGTACCGACGAGCTGTACGGCATACGCCTGCAACGCGAAGCAGGAGCAGAATGGCTCGTCGGAAGGAATTCCGCGGGGCGATGACCGTGTCCATGCATCAGCTGGTGGAGGCGGGTTTACATAACTGTGAAGGGGGTCACAGACCCCCACCTCAACCGTGCGGAAAATCCACAGGGGATGCGTAAAGCACAGCCTGTGATGCGTAACGTGTGGTTCTTGAAAGAGTTTTTTTAGTGCTGATTTTAGTCGCCCAAAGGAAACGGCGACATGATATTGGAGGTTTTGAAATGAACAAGGCAATGAAAGGTTTTACGCTCATCGAACTGGTGGTCGTTATTACGATCCTGGGAATTCTGGCGGCATTCGCCATTCCGCGCTTCGCCAACCTGGAAACCGAGGCGCGCATCGCCGCGGTGCAGGGTCTGGGCGGCAGTGTTCGCAGTGCGGCCACGCTGGCACACAGCTTGTCGCTGGCACAAGGACTCGCCCCAACGGATTCTGTCGACATGGAAGGCACGACGATCACCATGGTCGATTACTATCCGACAGAGGCGGACATCGACGATGCGTTGGTGGACATCACGGGCTTTAACAATGGCGATGACGGCTTGTTCGAGAAAACGGGTGCCCCGACTCCGGCCACCTGCAGCGTCACCTATGTTGCGCCGGTTGCTACTGGCGATGCGCCGGCGATCACGGTCGCCACTGCCGGTTGCTGAACGTCTGGTTCATTTTGAAACTCCCGGAAAAAGCGCCCTTCGGGGCGCCTTTTTCTCCAGTATTTACATCGATCAAAGGACGATTGAAATGAAGACAACAGCTCGCAGCGAACAACGCGGATTTACGCTGATCGAACTGGTGGTCGTGATCACGATCCTCGGCATTCTGGCGGCATTCGCGATCCCGCGTTTTGCTTCGCTCGAAACCGAGGCGCGGATCGCCGCTATCCAGGGCCTGGCGGGCAGCGTACGCAGCTCTGCCGCGCTCGCGCACAGCCTGTCGCTGACGCAAAACAATCCGCCCACGGTCAACGTGGAAGGCAACGTTATCAACATGAGCAACGGTTATCCTGTTGCCCCGGACATCGATGACACGCTCGCCGATTTCACGGGCTATGCGTTTGCCGAAGCAGGTGGGACGGGCACCTTCACACGGCCCGGTTCGCCAACTCCGGCGAATTGTAGTGTTTCCTACACAGAAGCTGTGGTCGGTTTCTCGCCGGCAATCGTGGTAGATGTGTCGGGGTGTTGAATGCCGTGCCGTTTTCGAACGCACACAATCCGGGCCAGCAACCGGCATCGGCGATCTATTGATCATGGTCCCGACGCTAACGCTGGTTTCACCGTGGTTGAACTCGTCCTTGTCATCGTCATCGTTGGTGTACTGGGCGCGATAGCGGGGCCACTTTCGACGAGCGCGCCTATTATGACGAGCTCGTTACCTCCCTGCGCTATGCACAGAAAGTTGCCGTTGCGAGCGGCTGCCGTGTCCGCGTGGACATCACGGCAACAACTTACTCACTGACGCAACAATCGCCCCAGGCGGGACACTGCGATCCGACTGACGCAAGCTTCCCGGTGCCCGTGCGTCTGCCCGCCGGCGATGCCATGAGCGGCGCGGCGCCCGGCGCAGTTAGCGTTGCCCCTGCCATCACACTGATATATGAACCGCTCGGTAGCACGAATCTCGCGGCTAACCAAACGCTGAGCGTCGGCGCTCGCGTGCTCACGATCCAGGCCGACAGCGGGCTCGTGGTGACGCCATGATGCCGGCAACCCAACCACAGCGTGGCGTAACGCTTATCGAACTTCTCGTGTCGATCGTGATCGTCGGGATTGCCGCGAGTGCCGTGCTCGGCGTGCTGTCGATGACAACCGCACGCAGTGCCGATCCGATGATCCGTCACCAGGCGGCCGCCATTGCCGAGTCCTACCTCGAGGAAATACTGCTCAAGCCGCTGAGCGATCCCGATGGCGCCGACGGCGAGGCAGCGCGCGCCGATTTCGACGACCTCGATGACTACGACGGTTTGTCGGACGCAGGGGCGCACGATCAATTTGGCTTGCCCATGGCCGGCCTTGGCGACTACAACGTCGCCGTAACCGTGACGACGTCGTCTGCGCTGCCCGCCGTTCCGCTTGCGGATGCGCTGCGGGTTGATGTCATCGTCACGCACACGAATGCCGTCAACTTCGCGTTAAGCGGTTATCGCACGAGGTTTTGAGGCGATGAGCAGCGGACAAAGAGGCTTCACGCTCGTCGAAC
>CAMYMP010000672.1 GCA_947259435.1 uncultured Woeseiaceae bacterium | reverse complement strand
CTATGGCGTGATGGGCTATCCGGTGTCCCACAGCCGCTCACCTGTTATTCACCGGCTGTTCGCGCTGCAAACGGGTCAGGACATCCAGTACGAGTTGCTGCAGGTCGCCCCCGAGAAGCTCGATACGGCCATACGCCAGTTTCAGCGCACGGGCGGTAAGGGCCTGAACATTACCGTCCCGCACAAGCACGCTGTCGCGAAACTCGTTGACCAATCGAGCGAGCGCGCCAGCACGGCCGGTGCGGTCAATACGATCATCTTCAGAGGCAGCGAACTTTACGGTGACAATACGGACGGCATAGGTTTGTTGCGCGACCTGGATGTCAACCTCGGCGTCAACCTCGAGCATGCCAACATTCTTATTCTCGGCGCCGGCGGCGCGACGCGCGGAATTGTCGGGCCGCTATTGGAAATGCAGCCGGCCTCATTGCGCATTGCAAATCGCACCCCTGACAAGGCGCAGGATTTAGTGAATCGTTTCGAAAGCCTCGGTCCCGTAACAGCCTGCGGATTCGACGACGTTCCCGTTTCAGAGCCGTACGACCTGATTATCAACGCGACCTCAGCAGGGCTGAGTGGCGGCACGCCGCCGTATCCGGCGGCCGCGGTTACCGAGAACACGTTCTGTTATGACCTGTCCTACGGCTTGAGTCCCACGCCTTTCAGCACCTGGGCGCGGGATCACGGGGCTGCAAGATCGGTCATGGGCTGGGGCATGCTCGTCGAACAAGCGGCCGAGTCCTTTCATCTCTGGCGCGGCGTGCGCCCTGATACCGCTCCGGTCCTCAAGCAGATGCACATCAACGCATAGTCACGAACTCTTCTGCGTTTGTCGGGTGGATGGCCACGGTATCGTCGAAGTCGGCCTTCGTCGCTCCCATGCGGATAGCAACGGCGAAACCCTGCAGCATTTCATCCGCGCCCTCGCCGATAACGTGTAAGCCGATGATCTTTTCATCGTTGCCAGCGGTAATGAGCTTCATCACCGACCGCGATTTCTTGTCGCCGAGCGCGTAGTACATGGGCGTGAACGTCGATGTATAGACCTTGACAGCATCGCCATACTTGGCGCGAGCTGCCTTTTCTGTCGCGCCGACTGTGCCGATTGGTGGATGACTGAAAATGACCGTGGGTATCAGGCCATAGTCGAGGTGGCGGCCCTCCATGCCGCCATAAAGGCGATCGGCAAGCCGCCTGCCCGCGGCGATCGCCACCGGGGTTAGCGCTTCTCGTCCCGTGACGTCGCCAAGGGCAAATATGTGCTCAACATTCGTCTGCTGCAGGATGTCGGTCCGGATGAAGCCATATTCGTCGCTCGAAACGCCGGCCCGATCGGGCTCGAGGCCTTCGACGTTGGGCGCACGACCAACGGCCCACAGAATGCAGTCCACCGGGCCGAAAGAGCGGCCATCTTTGGCCTGCAGCACGAGACCTCGATCGCTCTTCTCTATCGACGCCGGAATGACCTGTGTCTCCACTTCGATGCCGTCTTTCTCCATCGACTGCATGAGTTCTTGGTCTTTACGCACGACGACCTGCGTCTGACTGCCGAGCGCGTTGAAAACGCCTGCCAGCTCTACCGCGACGTAGCCACTGCCGACGACAAGAACCCTTTCAGGCCGCTCATCGAGCGCAAAAAAATCGTCCGAGGTCACGCCGTGCTCAGCCCCCGGAATTTCCGGCACGATCGGCCGGCCACCCGTTGCAATGACGACGCGGTCGGCCTGGTACTCATCATCACCGACAGCAATCGTGTGCGCATCGACGAAACGTGCCACCCCGGTCAGGTACTCAACGCCACTTTTGTCGAGGTTGGCTTCGTAAATGCCATTGAGCCTTTTTACATAGGCATCACGCCGGCCTTTGAGCGCGGCCCAGTCGTGCCCGTCAAGCGTTACGTCAAATCCGTAATCGGCGGCATGATCCAGCTGGTACATATGGCCCGCCGTGTACCACATGATCTTTTTTGGCACGCAGCCCACATTGACGCAGGTCCCGCCAAGCGGTCCATACTCAACGACAGCAGCTCGTGCGCCGTACTCCGCGGCTCGGCGGGCATGTGCAATTCCGCCGCTTCCTCCACCGATGACGATTAGGTCGAATTTGTCTTTCAAAGCCTGGGGTCCTCTTGCTGCAATCGCCCGCATTGCGGGCCTCCACGTGCTAACATTCTGCGCCTGAAACGGACATCAGACACGTACATGCCCAACCCGCTACTCGATACTTCCTCACTTCCGCGATTTGCCGAACTGGCGCCCGACCAGGTCGTCCCAGCGCTGAGCGAGCTTATCGCAGCACATCGACAAAAGCTCGAAGCGCTGCTCGACGAGACGCCGCAGCCGGATTTCGACTCCCTCGTCGCGCCGCTCGAGGAAATGGAACACGAGTTGTCTCGCGTCTGGTCTCCGGTCAGTCATCTGCAGGGCGTGCTCGGCTCACCAGAGTGGCGCGACGCTTACAATGCGGCGCTTCCGTTATTGACCGAACACGGCACCGAATTATCACAGAATGCGCGCCTGCAAGAAGCGTATGCAGCGGTGCAGCAGCGGTTGCCAGAAAATGTCAGCGCTGCGAAAAAGAGCGTTGTGGAGCACGCTCTGCGTGATTTCCGGCTCGCCGGCGTCGATTTGCCGGCCGCACAAAAGAGCCGGTTCAAGGAGATCAAACAGCAGCTGGCCGCGACGCAGGCCGCTTTCGAGCACAATATTCAGGACGCCCAGGACGCATGGAGCCTGCATGTCCACGACCGCCGGGCTGCCGCAGCACGCCTTGTTGCGCGCGGCCGCCGAAGCGCGCCGCAGGGACCGGCAGGGCTGGCTGCTAACGCTCGATTACCCGACATACGATGCGGTGATGCGGCATGCGGATAAGCGCGGGCTGCGCGAGACCTTTTATCAGGCGTGGGTAACGCGCGCTTCTGATCAGCACGATAAGGCCGACTGGGACAACAGCGAGCATATACACAAGATTCTCTCCCTGCGGCACGAAGCGGCACGACTGATCGGCTTCGACAATTTCGCCGAATACTCGCTCGCCACGAAGATGGCCGAATCGACGCAGGAGGTTCTTGATTTCCTGCACGAGCTTGCAGCACGGACTCGGCCCGCTGCGGAAAAAGACGTTGCCGAACTCTCCGAGTTTGCCGGCATCACCATGACCCCGTGGGATTGCCCGTATTGGCTCGAGAAGTTGAAGCAAGAGAAGCACTCGATATCCAACGAGGAGCTGCGCCAGTACTTCCCCGTGGGAACCGTGGTGAACGGGCTGTTCGAACTTGCCGCGCGCCTCTATGGCGTCAGCCTCGAAGTGCAGGACGATGTCGCTACATGGCACGAAGACGTGCGTTATTACTCGGTGCAGTATGAAGACGGCGCTCTGATCGGCGGGTTCTACACCGACCTGTTTGCTCGCAGCGG
>CAMYMP010000671.1 GCA_947259435.1 uncultured Woeseiaceae bacterium | reverse complement strand
ATGACTCAGAGGACGACGTCAGCGACGACAACATCTGAGCCTCTTCTGATCGCATAACCCGAGCGCCCGGCGCGATATTCGGCAAAATCCCCCTGATCGGTATCGTTCAGGGGGATTTTTATGCGCCACGTCATAGTTTTCAGGGGCGCATTGCCGGTAACCTTGCTAGCTGACATAACGCGAACCACCTGGAGCTTGGGCCATTCTCGTGATACGTGAGACAACTGGATGCCGATCGTCCCGCGGCGCGTTAGCGCTGGCGGCAGCTCTGTTGTGCCTGGCCCCTGTGCTGCCAGCCGCTGCGATGAACGCCTACGACGCATTCGAAGACGGTAACCGGCTATTCCGTGACGACCTGTACTGGGCCGCACTTTTGCGGTACCGGCAGGCCGGTGAGGCCGGCATGGATACGGCGTTACTGCACTACAACACCGGCGTTACACACTATCGCGCAGGGCAGCACATACGGGCTCGCCAATCTCTGCTCAGAGCATCAAAGGCTTCGGGCTTGCGCGTCCTGTCCCACTACAACCTCGGGCTCAACGCCTACGCGGCTGGCGATATTGATGATGCGCTAAATTGGTTTCGCCAGGCCAGAGACCAGGAAGAGAACGCGAAAATCCGCAAGCTGGCGATTACTGCGATTTCGCGACTCCAGTCCGAAAGGAAAGCCGAGGATCCGATTCTCGTGCGCGTAGAGAAGCGCCGCGAAAAGCGGCCATTTGCGAACTTCGATCTTGAAGGCCGCGTTGGTTTCGGTTCGGACGACAACATCTTTCGCGCGCCAAGTCAGGCCTATCTGGATTTTTCCGATCCGGCATTACCGCTTGTGACGCCGGAGGTCATATCCGGGACGTTTTTGCCTGTCGATTTTCTCGCCAAATATTCCGTGAACAGCCTCAAGAATGAATCCTTCTTCGGCCAGTACCGGGTCGTTGGACGCTACTACCAGGATAAAGAAATAAAGGACGCCAACGAATTCAGCCACGAGCTTCGTTTTGGCAGCGCGTTCGATCGCCGCGCCGAAAATCGCATCAGCCGCGTCTACAGTGCGTTCACCATTGCGCAGCATGACGAGACCTACGTCGATCCGGACGATGGCACGCCGCGGACGATCGCTGGTGAGCTGATCGACGAGCGCCTCGACTACGTGCGCTTCGGCCCTGAACTGACGGTATTGCAAGGCTTCAAGCGATTTTCGTTCGGCTTGCGTATAAAAGGGCAGCTGTGGGACTACGAGGAAACCGACCTCGTGCCCGAGTACGATCACGAATACTTTTACGTTGGCGGTCACGCACAGTACAGGTTCGGGCCGACTTCTCTGCTGCGGCTTACGGTCGACAAAAAAAGTCGCCGCTATAGCGATCGGCCCTCATTCGATCTCAATGGCCAACAGCTGATTACGAATCCGGCCGTCCGTTACGACTATCTCGAATTCGGCATGCTGGCGCGGCAGCGGATCACACGCAATATGTGGTTTGGCCTCGGCTACAAGAACACGGATCGCACCGATCGCTTTCTCGGCTACAACAACTACAACCGTGACACCTACACCTTCGAGTACCACTGGTCACCTGGCAAACGCTTCGATCTGGACGTCACGGGCAATTACCGCATATATGATTATCCGAATACATTCGCATTCCACAATCCGGTTGCCGGTCCAAAGACTCTCGAGGCAGCGGATGGGGAGCTGGCCGCAACCTATAGAATTACCAGGAACCTGAGCATCGTTGCCGAAGCAGAGTACCGCGAGACGGCGTCTACCGATACGCGCATCGCGTACGACCGGCTCTGGTATTCAATTGGAGTTGTTTGGCAGCAATAGTCGCAATGCCCTGTGCGGGCGTTGTTTGCTAAGATGTCGCGCTTTCCCCAAGCGCCTTCAGCTCCGATGGACGTTACGCCGATCCTCGAATCATTAAATGATGCTCAGCGTCAGGCCGTCACGGCGCCCTCCGTGCCGATGCTGGTCATTGCGGGCGCCGGCAGTGGCAAGACCCGCGTCCTGGTGCATCGCGCCGCCTGGCTTATCGACGTCGAGGGCATATCTCCACAAAGCCTGCTCGCCGTCACGTTTACGAACAAGGCGGCCGCAGAGATGCGTGGCCGCATCGAATCGCTGCTCGACATGCCGGTTAATCATCTGTGGATCGGCACATTTCACGGCCTTGCGCATCGCCTGCTGCGTCGCCACTGGCGCGAAGCCGGCCTGCCCCAGAATTTTCAGATTATCGACTCCGACGATCAGCTCAGACTGATCAAGCGCCTGCTCAAGAATCTCGAGATCGATGACGGGCGCTGGGTACCGCGTGAGATTCAATATTTTATCAATGCGCAAAAGGACGAGGGCCTGCGCCCGCAGCACCTCGACGATGAGGGTGACCCGAATCGTCGGCAGATGATCAGTTTGTACAAGTCTTACGAGGAAGTCTGCGAGCGCGGCGGGCTCGTCGATTTCGCCGAGCTGTTGCTACGCGCGCACGAGCTGTGGCGCGACAATGCGGACCTCCTGGATCATTACCGGCGTCGCTTTCGGCATCTCCTGGTCGACGAATTCCAGGATACCAACGCAATTCAGTATGCGTGGTTGCGATTGCTCGCAGGCAACGATGGCGTGCCATTCGTCGTCGGCGATGACGATCAGTCGATCTATCGCTGGCGCGGTGCGCGTGTCGAACACATTCACCGGTTTCAGAAAGACTTCCCGAACACGTCCGTCGTCAAACTCGAGCAGAACTACCGCTCCACTGCGACCATTCTTGGCGCGGCCAACGCCGTCATTGCAAACAACAACTCACGCATGGGCAAAAACCTATGGACCGACGGCGCAGACGGCGAACCAATAAAAGTGTACGCCGCCTATAACGAGCGCGACGAAGCAGACTTTGTAATCGGCCGCCTGCGGGACTGGATAGACCAGGGCAACCTCCGCGCCGACGCGGCGGTACTGTATCGATCCAACGCGCAGTCGCGCGTACTTGAAGAGGGCCTGATCAACGCCAGAATTCCCTACCGTGTCTACGGTGGCCTGCGATTCTTCGAACGCGCCGAGATCAAGGATGCGTTGGCATACCTGCGGCTAATATCGCATCGTGACGACGACTCGTCGTTTGAGCGCATTGTCAACCGCCCGACGCGCGGCATCGGCACCCGCACGGTCGAGATTATGCGCGCTTATGCCCGCGCCAACAGCTGCCCAATGTGGCGCGCGGCAGGCGCCGTCGCAAGCGACGAACTCAACGGCCGCGCCGCAAACGCCGTCCTGGCGTTCCTGAATCTGATCGAGAAGATGGCGCGTGACGTTGCCGGACTGGACCTGCAGGAACAGGTCGACCACGTGATTTATGCTAGCGGGCTTGTCGACTTCTTCAAGAAGGACAAAGGCGAAAAGGGTGAAACACGCGTAGAGAACCTGCTCGAGCTGGTCAGCGCCGCAAAAAGCTTCGAGCCGGACCCTGCCGACGAGATGTCGCCGCTCGACGAATTTCTGTCACACGCGGCGCTGGAAGCCGGCGAGGGGCAGGCGGATGCCTGGGAAGATTGCGTGCAGTTGATGACCATGCACTCTGCCAAGGGTCTCGAGTTTCCACTCGTGTTCCTGAGCGGCATGGAAGACGGCCTGTTTCCGCATCAGCGCTCCATAGCTGATCCGAGTGGCCTCGAAGAGGAGCGCCGCCTTTGCTACGTAGGCATGACACGGGCAAAACAGAGTCTGTACCTGACCTACGCTGAACAGCGACGCTTGCACGGCATGGACAACTTTTCGCAGCCGTCGCGGTTCATCTCCGAGGTTCCCGACGAGCATATCGAAGAGATTCGCCCACGCGTGCAGGTATCGCGGCCGATGCGGGCACCATCACGTAACTCGGCGTCCGCGCTGCCCGCGGCCGAAATGGGCGTTCGCCTCGGCCAACGCGTCCGGCACGGCAAATTTGGCGACGGCGTCATACTCAATTGCGAAGGTCAGGGTGCGCACGCGCGAGTCGAAGTAAATTTTGAGACAGCGGGCACAAAATGGCTTGTTCTGAGCTATGCGAATCTCGATCTCATGTAAACTACCGGCCCTGAGGCAGCGCCTTTCGCTGCGCTCTGGGGCTCGAAAAACACAATGAAGATTCTCATCCTCGGTGCAGGGCAGGTTGGCTCCTCAGCGGCGTATCACCTGTCGCGCGAAGAGGCCAACGAAGTCACTGTCGTCGACATGCGAGCAGACGTATTGCGCGACCTGCAGGACCGGCTCGATATCCGCACTGTGGTCGGCCACGCCGCCTCCCCGGACGTGCTCGATCGTGCGGGCGCCAACGATGCCGATATTGTTGTCGCACTAACCGATACCGACGAGACGAACATGGTTGCCTGTCAGGTCGCGTACACGCTGTTTCATACACCGACCAAGATTGCTCGCATTCGCTCCGCTGAGTACATGAACGCCAAGGGCCTGTTTACGCAGGACGCGATTCCCGTAGACGTGCGCATCAGCCCCGAGCAGCTCGTATGCGAGTACGTCGAACAACTCATTCTGTATCCGGGTGCGTCGCAGGTACTCGACTTTGCCGATGGGCGCGTACGCCTCGTCGGCGTTAAGGCTGATCGCGATGGCCTGCTCGTCGGCCAGCGCCTCGCGACGCTCAAAGAGCATATTCCGAATACGGAAGGCCGCATTGCGGCGATTTACCGCCAGGGCAAAGCGATGTTGCCCGAGGGTGACACAGTCATTCAGGAAGGCGACGAAGTGTTTTTCATCGCCGATCGCAAAGACATCCGGGTATTTATGAGCGAGATACGCCGGCTAGAGGACCCGGTGCGTCGTGTCGTGATTGCAGGCGGCGGCAACATCGGCGTGCGTCTTGCACTGGCGCTGGAGCAGACCAACCAGGTCAAGATAATTGAGCGTGACCCCAAGCGCGCCCGATACATTTCCGAGCAGCTCAATAAAGCGATTGTTCTCGTAGGCGATGCGGCTGATGAGGAGTTGCTCATCGAGGAGAACATCGACAACGTCGACGTGTTCTGTGCGATCACCAACTCAGAGGAAGCCAACATTCTGAGCTCGATGCTCGCGAAGCGGCTTGGTTCGCACAAGGTCATGGCGCTGATCAATCGGGCTTCGTATGTCGATCTTGTCGAAGCCGGCAGCATCGATATCGCCATATCGCCGCAACAGGTGACAATTGGTTCGCTTTTGGCTCACGTCCGTCGTGGCGACGTTGTCAAAGTGCATTCGTTACGCCGCGGTGCGGCAGAGGCTATCGAAGCAATAGCTCACGGCGATGAAAGCGAATCAAAAGTTGTCGGGCGCGCGATCGAGGATATCAACCTGCCGAAGGGCTCGGCGATCGTTACGCTCGTCCGCGAGGGTCAGGTCATCATCGCGCACCATGACACGGTGATACAAACGGACGATCACGTCATCATGTTTCTGACGGACCGCCGCAAGATCGAAAATCTGGAGAAGCTGTTCCAGGTTGGCGTGTCTTTTATTTAGATCTGCGCATAAACAATGAACTGGACAGTCGTACAGCGAATCCTTGGCCTGCTGCTGATGATGTTCAGTGTGACGATGCTGCCGCCGATCATCATTGCCATATTATTCGATGAGCCGGCGTGGCTGCCTTTTGTCGAGAGTTTCGGCCTGACGCTCGCCGCCGGTCTCGCCATCTGGCTGCCGGTGCATCGCTCGCACAGGGATTTGCGGCTGCGTGACGGATTCTTAGTGGTCGCCGCCTTCTGGACTGTGCTGGGCACGTTTGGAGCAGCGCCCCTGTACCTGGCTGACTCGATAACGCTGTCTCTGACCGACGCGATTTTCGAATCGATGTCCGGGCTCACAACGACCGGCGCGACTATTCTTACCGGTCTCGATGAATTGCCGAAGTCTATTCTCTATTACCGCCAGCAACTGCAGTGGCTCGGTGGCATGGGCATCATCGTCCTGGCCGTGGCGGTACTACCGATGCTGGGCGTTGGCGGCATGCAGCTATATCGGGCCGAGACGCCGGGACCGGTCAAAGATACTAAGCTGACGCCGCGTATTACGGAAACGGCCAAGGCGCTCTGGTACGTCTACCTCACCTTCACGATTACCTGCGCCGCATGCTACATGGCTGCCGGCATGGGTTGGTTCGACGCGCTATGCCATGCATTCTCGACAGTCGCGATCGGGGGATTTTCGACGCATGACCTGAGCATTGGCTATTTCAATAGCACGGCCATAGACCTCGTAGCCGTGTTTTTCATGTTCGCCGCTGGCATCAATTTTTCGTTGCACTTCTTTGCGTGGCGTTACGTTTCGATCAAGCATTATTCCCTCGATCCCGAGTTTCGCGCCTACACGGTGGTATTGCTCGTGTTATCCGTCCTCGTCGTCGGCGGCCTGTTTCGGCACCAGAGCTACGACACCGCCGCAGAAACTATCGTGAACGGCCTTTTTCAAGCTGTTTCGATTGCGACGACAACCGGATTTACGACTGCGGACTACGCATCGTGGCCCGCCGCGCTTCCGGTCATGCTGATATTCGCAAGCTTTATCGGCGGCTCTGCAGGCTCGACCGCCGGCGGCATCAAAGTCATACGCTGGTTGCTGATCTACAAGCAGGGCGTCCGCGAGATCGTCCGGCTTGTTCATCCAAGCGCTGAAATTCCGGTCAAGCTGGGCAACAAGGCCGTTCAGCACCGCGTCGTGGATGCCGTGTGGGGTTTCTTTTCGATTTACGTTGTCGTATTCGCAATCATGCTTATCGCCATGATGGCGACCGGGCTTGACCAGGTAACCGCATTTTCGGCCGTTGCCGCAACCCTCAACAACCTCGGGCCGGGGCTTGGCGAGGTCGCCGCCGGCTTTATGTCTCTTTCTGACACTGCCAAGTGGATATCCATCGCCGGTATGCTGCTCGGCCGCCTCGAAATCTTTACCCTGCTCGTACTGATTACACCAACCTTCTGGCGGCGTTGAGACTGGCTGAATGAGCAGCCCATCCGGTCGCCACTCCCGAGGAGATCTTTTCGACCGAATCAGTCATGCCAGCGGGAGACTCACCGCATGGCTGACATTGTTCATGGTCGTTGCCACGACTGTGATTGTCGTCATGCGCTACGTGTTTGATGCCGGGCTGATCTGGCTGCAGGAATCCGTTATCTGGATGCATGCGGCTGTGTTCATGGTCGGGGCTGCCTACACGTTGCTGCATGAGGAACACGTTCGCGTCGATATTTTTTATCGCAACATGAGCGAACGGTGGCGTGCAATCACGGACTTCGGCGGTGTCATCGTATTTCTTCTGCCGCTTTGTGGCTTCCTTGCTTTCAAGGCCTATGACTTTGCCGCCGCGTCGTGGTCGATTCACGAGTCATCGCGCGAACCCGGCGGACTGCCGTATCCGCTCATACCGATACTGAAGTCGATCGTGGTCGTCATGCCGATCCTGGTCGCATTGCAGGGCGTCTCGCTGCTGCGGCGCTCGGTTGAAATAATGAGGCGAAAATAGCAATGGAGTGGGTTGCTCTGCTGCTCTTTCTTGGCGTAATCATCATACTGCTTGCCGGCTTTCCGGTTGCGTTTACGCTGGGCGGCACGGCGCTGATATTTGCGGGTCTCGGCGTGATCGCGGGTGAATTCAATCAGGCACTCCTGTCCAGCCTGCCGAACCGGGTGTTCGGTATCATGACCAATGAGACGCTGGTTGCGGTACCGCTGTTCGTGTTTATGGGTGTTACGCTCGAGCGCGCACGAATTGCCGAGGAGCTACTGGAAACACTGAGTAGCTTGTTCGGCTCACTGCGCGGCGGTCTCGGCATCTCTGTCACGCTGGTGGGCATGTTGCTCGCTGCAAGCACAGGCATCGTCGGTGCTACAGTCGTGACAATGGGTTTGTTGTCGTTGCCCACAATGTTGCGGCGCGGCTATTCGCCGGAAATCTCCACGGGCACGATTTGCGCGTCCGGCACGCTGGGGCAAATCATCCCGCCTTCGATCATTCTTGTCATGCTCGGCGATGTCATGACGTCCGCGTATCAGCAGGCGCAGCTCGAGATGGGTATCTTTTCGCCGAAGACCGTGTCGGTTGGCGACTTGTTTGCGGGCGCGCTGATACCGGGGCTGCTGCTCGTCCTGCTGTATGTACTTTATATCGTGGGCGTCGCGATTTTCCGTCCCGCCGTAGTGCCGGCTCACGTGCGGGGCCCCAATGAGAACGTCACCTCCTTTCAGGTTGTCCACGCCCTGTTGCCGCCCCTGATCCTCATTTTCGCCGTTCTCGGCTCCATCCTGGCAGGGCTCGCGACGCCAACCGAGGCGGCTGGCGTC
>CAMYMP010000670.1 GCA_947259435.1 uncultured Woeseiaceae bacterium | reverse complement strand
ACCTGCTGTCCGCCACGCAGGTCCTCGATCGACTTTTCGATCGCACCACGTACGCCTCCCGCCTGCTCAATGATCGATAGCAGTGGTGACTTGGCGTCCATGGCCGCCAACACGAACAGTTCGCTCGAGATGTACTGGTCATTGCGTTTTTGCGCGAGCTTGTCCGTGATATTGAACAGTCTGCTCAGGTCGTTGCCGACGTGCACATCACCACCGGCGCCCTCCACCTTGGGCAGGCGATCTACCGCGTCACCGAGCTGCGAACGAAGCAGATTGACGTTCACACCCGATTTCGTCAGCAATCCGCGAACGGTGCCACCCTGCTGATCGAGCAGCGCCACCATCACGTGTGCCGGCTCGATGAACTGGTGATCCTGGCCGACGGCCAGCGACTGCGCCTCGGCGAGCGCCATCTGGAATTTGCTGGTGAGTTTATCCAAACGCATTGGAACCCCTTAGTCCCGGACTCCGGGTGTCAACATTCACCCTGAAATGACGACGCGCTGGCCATTTTCAAGGGATTTTCTGCCTAACTGCGGCGAAAAACGAAGCTGTACAGCCGCCCTGTCGCCCGGTCCCGGCGGTACGAGTGGAAGCGCTTCGCATCGGCGAAGGTGCACAGCCCACCGCCGGAGATGCTGGCAACGCCGATACTGCTCAGACGCTGCGTGGCCAGCAGGTAGAGATCGGCCTGCCAGCGGCCGCGTTCATTCGCTACAAACGCCGCCGCGGAAGCCGGACTGACCGCAAGAAACGCTTGCCTTACCTCCCCTCCAACTTCGAAGGCTGGCTGGGAAATCGCCGGCCCGAGCCAGGCCAGAATGTCCTCGGGCCGCGTCGCCATTGCAGCCAGCGTCTGTTCGATGACGCCGGCAGCCAGGCCCCGCCAGCCGCCGTGCACGGCCGCAATCTCCTTGCCATCAGTCGAGCACAGAAGAATGGGCAGACAGTCGGCCGTGCGCACGGTACAAATGGCGCCGGCACAATCGGCCACAATGGCGTCTGCTTCCGGCGGCCCGGCGCCGAAGTCCTCCGAACCGTAGCGAACCACCCGTGCGCCGTGTACCTGCTTGAGCCACTGCGGTTGTGCGGGCAGCTCGTAAGCGCTGTCTCGCGGTATTGTCCCTGCAACCACGCCGCTGGGCGCAGGCCAGTCTGCCGGGATCCAGTCCCCCGTCATGCGGCATCCCGGCGCAATACGTCCAGCAGCTTCCCGAAGTCTGCCGGCGGCGCAACCTCGAAACTCAGCGCCTCACCACTTCCCGGGTGGACGAACTCGAGCTTTGTGGCGTGCAACGCCTGACGCCGGAAGCCGCGCAACGCTGCGACGAGTTCGTCGCTCGCACCGGCAGGCAGCGCCAGACGTCCCCCGTATACCGGGTCACCAAGCAGTGCATGCCGGCGGTGCGCAAAGTGCACCCGAATCTGATGCGTCCTGCCCGTCTCGAGCTTTACCCTTATGTAGGTGTGTGCGGCGAAGCGCTAGACAACCGTCAAATGCGTAACGGCTGGCTTGCCGTCGTCGCGCACAGTCATGCGTTTGCGATCCACACGATGCCGCCCGATCGGCGCGTCGATTCGGCCGCCGCCGGTCAGAACCCCATTGCACACGGCCAGGTAAAAGCGCGAGATATTCCGGTCTGCCAGCAGGCGAACAAGCGCCGTATGCGCTGCCAGCGTCTTGCCAATCAGCAGCAAGCCACTGGTGTCTTTATCGAGACGATGGATGATGCCGGCGCGCGGCAATTCCTCGAGCTGAGGCGCGTGGTGCAGCAGTCCGTTCAGCAGCGTTCCGCCGGCGTTGCCAGCGCCAGGATGCACCACCAGGCCTGCCGGCTTGTTGATCACGATGAGGCAATCATCCTCGTGTACGATGTCCAGGGCGATCGGCTCGGGCTCCGCCGCTACGGTGATCATGGGCTCCGCCTGCAGCGTGACCTGCTCGCCGCCCTGCACGGCATCCCTGGGACGCGGGCTGACCCCGTCGACACGGATCGCGCCGTCGAGCAGCCAGGCCTTGAGCCGGCTCCGCGAATATTCCGGAAACAACTTGGCCAGAGCCTGGTCCAATCGCTGACCAGCGAGTTCTACAGGAATCGTCTTTGTTGTCGGGTCTGCGTTCATCGTTACGCCGAGTCTACGGTATACTCGCCGACTTGGCTGAACCCGGACCCTGGTCAAACCATCGGCAAGGGCTGCAATCGGAACAATGCTGCAGTATGAAAATCGGAAAATACACCAGGACATTGTTTTTGCGCGTACGCGAAATGCTGCGGTTGGCTGCGGTGGTGACAGTAATCATCGTTGTGGGCGGTTGCGCGGGCAACGACGAGCAGGAGACGTCCGTTGACAGTATTACGGACGCCTACGAGGAAGCGAAACTGGCCGTCAAACGTGGGAACTACCGCCGCGGCATTTTGATTTTCGAGGCAATCCAGGCTCGCTATCCGTTCAGTGAACTCAGCCGGCAAATCCAGCTTGAGCTCATGTACGCGTATTACAAGGCGAGCCAAGATGAACAGGCGATCGAGGCGGCCGACACCTTCATGCGCGAAAATCCGATCCATCCGAATGTCGACTACGCGCTCTACATCAAAGCACTTGCCTACTTCGAGGATGAGGCCGGCTTTCTGGAGCGTCGCTTCAAGAAAGACGTATCGCAGCGGCCGCCAAACGAAGTCGCGGAATCATATTCAGCGCTGCGCCGCCTTGTGGATCGATATCCGGCCAGCCCGTATGCGCCGGATGCCGAGCAGCGCATGGTGTATCTGAAAAATCGCTTGGCCACTTATGAAAACCATGTCGCCGACTATTATCTTCGTCGCGGCGCCTATGTCGCGGCTTTGAATCGCGCCAAGAACGCCCTTGAAGAATACAACGGCTCATCAAGGAACGCCGAGTCGCTGCGGATCATGGTGGCTGCCTACCAAAAGCTCGGCATGGACGACCTTGCCGCCGACACCAGGCGCGTCCTCGAGCTGAATTTTCCTGGTGAGAGCTAGCCTGGAAATCGATAGCCCGATGTGATCGGGTAGCGCCAGTCGCGACCGAAAGCGCGGCTGCTGATGCGAATACCGGGAGGCGCCTGGCGCCGTTTGTATTCGTTCCTCCTCACCATCTCCAGGACTCGGATCACCGTATCGCGGTCGAATCCACGCGCCGTGATTTGTTCGACGGAGAGGTCTTTTTCGATAAATGCTTCCAGGATCGGATCGAGAACTTCGTAGGCGGGCAACGAATCGCTGTCTTTCTGGCCGGCACGAAGTTCGGCCGAGGGTTCTCGTGTAATTACCCGCTCGGGAATGACGGAGCCCAGCGTGTTTCGATACCGCGCAAGTCGATACACGAGCGTCTTGCTGCAGTCCTTGATGGGCGCGAATCCGCCGGCCATGTCACCATACAGCGTGGCGTAACCAACAGCCATTTCACTTTTGTTGCCCGTCGTAAGAAGCATACTGCCTGTCTTGTTCGATATCGCCATAAGCAGAATGCCGCGAACCCTCGCCTGTATGTTCTCCTCGGTCACGTCCTCGTCGTGGCCTGCAAACACCGCCTCGAGCTGTGCCAGCGTTGCGTCATAGATCGGCGCAATTGGAATGACGTCGTAGCGGACGCCAAGTGTCGCTGCCTGCTTGGCCGCATCCTCCTGGCTCATTGTCGATGTGAAACGATACGGCATCATGACGGCGCGTACGCGATCGGGGCCGAGTGCGTCGTGCGCTATCGCCAACACCAGCGCGGAGTCGATTCCTCCTGACAAGCCAATCACGACACCCGGAAAACCATGCTTGTCGACGTAGTCTCGAGTGCCGCTGATCAGCGCACTATAAACGCTTTCTTCAGTCGACAGTTGAGCGGCGATCGGACCCGATTGTGGCTCGACGCCGGATGCGCTGTGCAACAGCACTATCTCGTGCAGGGCTTGATCGAACGCGGGTGCGCGGCTGCGAATCTCGCCGTTGGCATCCATAACGAAGCTGCCGCCGTCGAACACGAGTTCGTCCTGACCACCGACCATATTCACGTACAGCAAGGGAATGCGTGATTCTGCGACCCTGAGCCGCACTGCGTCTTCTCGACGTTGCTGCGTATTCAGCTCGTAGGGCGAACCGTTGATTGTAATAATGCACTCTGCGCCGGCCGCGCGTGCCGCCGCAATCGGTCCGGGCTGCCAGACATCTTCGCAGATCGTCAGGCCAATCCGGACCCCTTTCAGCTCGAATGCCGCAGCGTTCTTACCGGCCGTGAAATAGCGTTCCTCATCGAACACGCGGTAATTCGGCAACAAATGTTTGCGATATGCGCAGAGTGCCTCGCCGTCAGAGAATACCGCGCAGCTGTTGTAAATATGGTCGTCGGCGTATTCGGGAAATCCGATTAGCACGGCAATGCCACGGATCGATTCGCGAATCCTTGCCACAGCCTGCTCGGTTCTTGTGCGCAACCCCGAGTGAAACAAGAGATCCTCGGGGGGATAGCCGCAGACGCTGAGTTCCGGAAAAATGACCAGATCGGCCTGCATCTCATCGCGCGCCCGTGCGGCATGCTCGATAATTTTCGCCGTATTGCCGACAACGTCGCCAACGGCAAGGTCGATCTGGGCCATGGCGACTTTGATTGTGTTGTTCATCGCTGCACCGCCGCGTCGCGGCTCGAACTAGCTATCCAGAACTTCCAGCATCTTGCTCCCGAGCTCGGCCGGCGACCGCACGGTTGCCACCCCGGCCGCGTCCAGTGCCTTGAACTTGTCCGCCGCAGTGCCTTTGCCGCCCGCGACGATGGCGCCGGCGTGGCCCATGCGTTTTCCAGGCGGCGCCGTAACGCCGGCGATATAGGCAACGACGGGCTTGGAAACATTGGATTTAATGAACTCGGCCGCCGCTTCCTCGTCCGTGCCACCGATCTCGCCGACCATAATTACACCGTCGGTGTCAGGATCCGCCTCGAACAACTTGAGGCAATCGATAAAATTCATGCCGCGCACCGGATCACCGCCTATACCGATACACGTCGTCTGTCCCAGATCGTTGATCGTCGTTTGATACACGGCCTCGTAGGTCAACGTGCCCGATCTCGAGACAACGCCGATTCGACCAGGCTTATGTATGAAGCCCGGCATGATGCCGATTTTGCACTGCTCGGGAGTGATGATGCCCGGGCAGTTCGGGCCAATCAGACGGCAATCGTAGTCACGCAAGGCTGACTTGATCTTGACCATGTCGAGGACCGGAATGCCCTCGGTGATGCAGACGACGAGCTTCACACCGGAGTCGGCCGCCTCGAGAATTGCATCGGCGGCGAAAGGCGGCGGCACCAGAATCATGCTGACATCAGCACCCGTTTGTTCGACAGCCTTGCGCATTGTGTCGAATACGGGCACTCCAAGATGTTCGGCGCCACCGCGGCCCGGCGTTACGCCGGCCACTACCTGCGTACCGTAGTCGATGCACTGTTCGGTGTGAAATGTCCCTTGGCTGCCGGTAATGCCCTGGCAGACAATTTTGCTGTTTTTGTCGACAAGAATGCTCATGTTGGCTCTCTTTCAGGCAGCTGCTGCGACCACCTTCTTGGCAGCATCGGTGAGGTCTTCGGCGGCAATTATGTCGAGCCCGCTGTTTGCGAGCAGCGCGCGGCCTTTATCGACGTTCGTACCCTCCAGACGAACTACGACAGGGACACTGACACCAACGTCCTTGACTGCTGAAATGATGCCCTCGGCGATCAGATCACAGCGAACAATACCGCCGAAAATATTGACGAGTATCGCCGTGACATTTTTGTTCGAGAGAATCAGCTTGAAAGCTTCGGCAACGCGCTCCTTGGTCGCACCACCACCCACGTCAAGGAAGTTGGCCGGCTCACCGCCATGAAGCTTGATCAGGTCCATCGTCGCCATCGCGAGCCCGGCTCCGTTGACCATGCACGCGATATCGCCTTCGAGCGAAACATAGTTCAGATCGTGAGCCGCTGCCTCGCGTTCTTTGTCGTCTTCCTGCGTAACATCACGCAGCTCTACGAGCCGCTGCTGCCGGTACAGGGCATTGCTGTCGATGTTGATTTTTGCATCAAGTGCGACAACGTCGCCGCCCTTTGTGACGATTAGCGGATTTACTTCAACGAGACTCGCATCGTTCTCGGTATAGAGCCTGTACATGCATTTGATAAGGTCGCCGAATTGACGCATTTGCTTTTTGTCGAGCTCGAGACCGAATGCCAGTTGCCGCGCCTGATAGTCCTGCAACCCGGCGTCTGGCGCGATGTTTATCGTAAAAATCTTTTCCGGCGTCTCGGCCGCAACCTGCTCGATGTCCATGCCGCCTGCCGCAGAGGCAATGAACGCGACGCGGCTGACTTCACGGTCTACGAGCATCGACAGGTAGAGTTCGCGGTCGATCTCGGTACCTTCTTCGACGTAGACGACATTGACGGGCAAGCCTTCGGGGCCGGACTGATGCGTCACCAGCCGCTTGCCCAGCATGGCTTCGGCGTACTTATGAACCTCGTCCCGGGTGCGGGCGAGCTTGACGCCCCCCGCCTTGCCACGCCCGCCGGCGTGAACCTGTGCCTTTACAACCCAGAGTTTCCCGCCCAGCTCCTTGGCAGCGTCGAGGGCCGCATTCGGGCTCTTTGCCGGTACCCCCCGCGGCACCGGTATGCCGTATTTGGCAAACAATCGTTTCGATTGGTACTCGTGCAGATTCATGAAGATGAGCAGTCTGTAGCGTGCACAACGGCGCACAAAATCGTGCGTATTCTGGAGCAAAGCACGAGTCGACGCAAAGTGGATTTGCGCCACAATGAGGCCAGCCTTCGTCTACAATCGGCGCAACCCGCCGTACAGGCGGTCGATTTGGGGCAGAGGGCATCGGTGAATAAAGCGACGACGGAAGGCTTTGGCCGGCAAACAACGCGTCAAAGCCGCGAAGCATTGCTGCAACGTGCGGTCGAGGAGCCCGATCTGACGTGGCGCGTGCTCGGCACGCTCAACACATTACGCGCGTTGATCGCTGTCGTTCTGCTGATACTTTTTTTTGCGCGGGCCGAGCCGCGTGTCTTCGGCGACGAGTCTCCGACATTGTTCTGGGTAACGGCCGCTGCCTACCTGATTTTCGCCATTTTCGCCGCGATTGCGCTGCGACGACGCTGGCCCACGGTCGATATCCAGGCTGCGTCTCACATGCTTTTCGATATCGGTGCCATTGTCATTTTGATGCATGCCAGCGGCGGCATTTCGAGCGGGCTTGGCGGCTTGCTGATCGTATTTGTGGGCGCCGGCAGCCTCGTGCTTCCCATCCAGTATCCGACCGTCCTGGCTGCCGTAGCCACATTCGCAATACTCGGCGAACAGGTATTCACTCAGCTTGGCGGCGCCACTTCTGCGCCCAATTACCCGGCGGCGGGCATCCTGAGCGCTGTCATTTTCGCGATGTCGCTGGCGACAAGACCGCTGGGGCGGCGCATTCATGCCAGCGAGACGCTGGCACGGCAGCGCGGTGTCGACCTGCAGAACCTCTCCGAACTCAACGAATACATCGTGCAACATCTGCGCGAGAGCATTGTTGTCATTGACGCCGATGACCGGATCCGGCTAAGCAACGCGTCGGCAATGCGGCTGCTCGGAGCGACGCAGCCGGTGCGCGGTTTGCCGCTGCGCAGCGTATTCGAGCCTTTAGACGACTACCTGCGCGAGTGGCGCCGTAACTCCGGCATGTCTGCCCATCATGAATTTACGGTAATTACATCAGGCGATAATGTGCGCATTACGGCACATCTGGCGCCACTCGGCAAAGACGGTGTGCGCGGCGGACCGATACTCGTTTTTCTCGAGGATGCGAGCCTTATGAACGAGCGCGTACAACAATCGAAGCTCGCTTCATTGGGCCGCCTGAGCGCGAGTATCGCGCACGAGATCCGTAACCCGGTCGGCGCCATGAGCCATGCCGCGCAGCTGCTGCGCGAGTCGACCGTCCTCACCGAAGGTGACAAACGTCTGACTGAGATTATCGAGTCGCACTCCGGCCGTGTGAGCCACATTATCGACAATGTCTTGCAGCTGTCTCGGCGTGAATCGAGTCGTCCTGAAGTCTTGTTGCTGAAACCGTGGCTGGAAGATTTTGTGCAGGAGTTTTCGCACACACTTGAACTCCAGGAAGGCGAACTCGCGATTGCGCCAATGCCCGAGGATCTGGAGGTCAGGATGGACAAGTCGCATCTGCGCCAGGTGCTTTGGAATCTCTGCGACAATGCCGTCAAATACGCGAGCGAGACCGGTGGCATACTCGTGGAAATACAGGCGGATCGCATGCAAGGACAGGGCCGGCCGTATGTTGAGGTT
>CAMYMP010000669.1 GCA_947259435.1 uncultured Woeseiaceae bacterium | reverse complement strand
GATTACTGCATCGATGGTCAAGGAATTACGCGAGCGCACCGGCGCTGGCATGATGGAGTGCAAAAAAGCACTCGTCGAAACCGATGGGGATCTTGACGCTGCTGTCGAAGTGCTGCGCAAGTCAGGGCAGGCTAAGGCCGACAAGAAGGCCAGCCGGGTCGCCGCGGACGGTCGCGTCGTCATTGCACGGGACGGGGGCAATGCCGTCATTGTTGAAATTAACTCCGAGACGGACTTTGTCGCAAAAGACGAGAATTTCGTTGCTTTTGCCGAGGCGGTTGCGACGGCAGCTCTGAGCTCCGGAACGACCGACGCCGAGGCAATTGCCAGCGTCAAGCTCGCAGACGGCCGAAGCGTCGAGGAATCACGAACCGCGCTGATTACCAAGGTCGGCGAAAATATCGGCGTGCGGCGCATCCAGTCGATTGCCTCGAGCGACATCATCGCAAGCTATACGCACGGTGCGCGCATCGGCGCGGTCGTAGCACTTGACGGCGGCGACGAAGAACTTGCTCGAGACCTTGCGATGCATGTTACCGCGAGCAACCCAATGTGCATCGATGAGTCCGGTGATGTGCATCGATGAGTCCGGTGTTCCGGCCGAAACGCTCGAGAAAGAGCGTCGGATTCTGACCGAGCAGGCGCAGGACTCGGGCAAACCTGCCGAGATTATTGAAAAAATGGTTACCGGCCGCGTCAACAAGTATCTCAAGGAAATCACGCTGCTTGGTCAGCCGTTCGTCAAGGATCCGGATGTGACCGTTGGCAAACTGCTGCAAGGTGCGAAGGCGAAAGTGACGGCGTTTGTGCGCTTCGAGGTCGGCGAAGGCATCGAGAAAAAAGAAGATAATTTCGCCGAGGAGGTTATGGCACAGGTTAAAGGCGCCAGTTGAGAAATATCTCTTAACCCTTTGATTTAATAAAGACCAGGTATTGCGAATACGTTAGAATCAACGACCGCCCCGGAACCGCAGCATGATCGATCGGGCGGACCCGCACACAACAACAAGGCCTGCAAATGAGTGACTCTCCGCTTCAATACCGTCGCGTTTTGCTAAAGCTCAGTGGCGAGGCGTTAATGGGTGAACTCGACTACGGCATCGAGCCGGCGGTCATTCAGCGTATGGCTGCGGAGATCGCGACCGCGCGGGAAAGCGGTGTGGAAATTGCCATCGTCATCGGCGGCGGCAACATATTCCGCGGCGCAGGTCTGGCGCGCGCCGGCATGGATCGCGTGACCGGCGACTACATGGGCATGCTCGCCACCGTGATGAACGCCCTGGCCATTCAGGACGCACTGGAAGCACGCGGTGTGTTTGCGCGCGTCATGTCCGCATTGCAGGTGCATGAGGTCTGTGAGGACTACATTCGCCGTCGCGCGATTCGGCACCTGGAGAAAGGCCGTGTCGTTATTCTAGCGGCAGGTACTGGAAATCCCTTTTTTACGACAGATACGGCGGCGAGTCTGCGCGCCATCGAAATCGGCGCTGACGTTTTGCTCAAGGCAACTAAAGTGGACGGCGTTTATGATGCCGATCCGGTCAAACATCCCGACGCAAAGCGCTACGACACCGTGTCATTCGACAAAGTTCTGGCTGATAAATTATCAGTGATGGATGCAACCGCTGTCGTGATGTGTCGTGACAACGATCTGCCGCTGCGGGTTTTCAACCTGACGCGCGCTAATGCGCTTGTGCAGGCGATAGCCGGTGACGATGTTGGCACGCTCGTGACGGCCTAGCGGCTGCGCAGGCCTAACTCAGTAGAGGGTATAGAACGTGTTGGACGAAATAATGAAAGATGCCGGTGAGAGAATGGCCAAAAGCGTCGCGTCGCTCCGGACCGAACTGACCAAGATACGCACCGGACGGGCTCATACGAGCCTGCTTGACCACATTACAGTGGAATATTATGGCTCTCAGGTGCCTTTGAATCAGGTTTCCAATGTCGGGGTCGAGGATTCGCGCACGTTGACCGTCACGCCCTGGGAAAAAGAGATGGTTTCTGTCATCGAGAAGGCCATTATGGGTTCGGACCTTGGATTGAACCCCCAATCAGCGGGCACGGTGATACGCGTGCCTCTGCCGGCACTGACCGAAGAGCGTAGAAAAGACATGATCCGCGTTGTGCGGCACGAAGCCGAAGGCGGGCGGATCGCTGTCAGGAACATCCGCCGCATGATAGGTGAGGACGACGAGCGTCGCTCGGAAGACCAGATTCAGACGATTACCGACAAGTACATCGCCGAAGTCGACGAACTACTTGCCGACAAAGAAAGCGAGTTGATGGAAATCTAGACAGGTTTCGACACAGATCCTCATCATTTTCGATGGCCTCAAACGAGAACATACCGCAACACGTTGCCGTCATTATGGACGGCAACGGCCGCTGGGCCAGAAAGCGGGCGCTGCCGCGCCACGCCGGGCACCGTTCGGGTGTTAGCGCCGTGCGCAAGACTGTTGAACTGGCAGCGCAGCGCGGTGTGCAATACCTGACCTTGTTCGCCTTCAGCAGCGAAAACTGGTCCAGGCCTCGCGAGGAGGTCAGCATGTTGATGTCACTGTTTATCGAGGCATTGCAACGAGAAGTCGATGAACTGCATCGTAATAATGTAAGGCTCGAGTTCATTGGCGAACGCGGGCAGCTGCAACCCAGGCTGGTCGACATGATAGTTGCTGCCGAAAAGCAAACGATCGACAACACGGGCCTGCGCCTGCTGATCGCGGTCGCTTACGGCGGTCGCTGGGATATCGTGCAGGCAGTTCGCAAGATATCCGGCGAGTTGGCTCAGGGCGAGATGACGGTGGACGAGATTGACGACATGGCGATTGCGTCCCGGCTGCAGCTCGGGGATCTGCCGGATCCGGACCTTCTGATTCGGACCGGTGGGGAACAGCGCATCAGCAATTTCCTGCTATGGAATCTGGCGTACGCCGAGCTCTGGTTCTGCGACACGCTTTGGCCCGATTTCGGGGAGCAGCAGTTCGACGCGGCGCTGGAGTTCTACGCCATGCGTCAGCGCCGTTACGGGCACACAGGCGAGCAAGTCGAGGCATTGAGTTCATGAAACAGCGAGTAATCACCGCTGTCATTGCGCTGCTGGCGCTCATGCTCGTACTTTTCGTGGTAACCGCAGCCGTCGCACATGCCGTATTTTTTGTTGCAATACTGGCCGGCGCCTGGGAATGGTCGGCTTTTCTCGAGCTACCCGGAAGCACAGGACGGATAGTATTTCTGCTCGCGATCGGCGCTCTTTTGGCTGCCGTCACATTACTGGCCGTCGATGCCGAGCTGATCCTCAAGGCGTCAATGGTCTGGTGGTTGATCGCCTTCATCTGGACATTCAAATTCCCGACACCGATTCCCGGCATCGTTCGCTGGATCGCCGGCGCTCTTGTGCTCGTGCCGTTGTATATCGCGTTGTTCGTCCTGTACGACGCCGGTCCGACGATCCTGCTGTTCGCGTTGCTGATCGTCTGGGTCGCGGACAGCGGGGCTTTTTTTGCAGGTAAGATGATGGGCCGCGTAAAGCTCGCGCCAAAAATCAGTCCGGGAAAAACCTGGGAAGGCGTAATCGGCGGACTTGTCGCCGTGGTGCTGCTGACCTTGCTCTGGTCGCTTTGGGTAGACACCGATCTTGCCGTTTTTGTGCCGTTTTGCCTGGCCGTCGCGTGTCTGTCGGTCGTGGGCGATCTTACGGTCAGCATGTTCAAACGCACCGCAGGGCTAAAAGACAGCGGCGGCCTGTTTCCTGGCCACGGTGGCGTGCTTGACCGGATCGATAGCGTGGCCGCCGCTGCGCCATTGTTTGCACTGGGCGTAAGCTGGGTGGGGGCGCAATGACGGGCCGTTCAGTCAGCATTCACGCATGGCGCGGCAGACTTGCGGGAA
>CAMYMP010000668.1 GCA_947259435.1 uncultured Woeseiaceae bacterium | reverse complement strand
GCGTCGTGCTCCTCCATGCGGCCGCCCGGAAAGCTGACCTGGCCGGCGTGGGTTTTGAGTTCGGCAGCGCGCTGCGTCAACAGCAGCGATAACCCCGAGTCCGTGCGCTCGATCACCGGAATAAGCACGCCTGCAGGCGTCAACGAAGATGCGAGCAGCTCGCGCATGCCGCGCGGCCAACTTTCGCTGCCTGGCGGCATCACCACATCCGTCGGATCTTCCGGTTTTTGCGTATCCGCCAGCCGGGCGCGCAAATCTCTGGCAGTGATGTCCTCTGAGCTAACCATGGCGTCTATAGGGCGACAAGACACTTAGTTCTTGATGCCACCTTCGGTCAGGGCCGCCGGATCGAGCAGTCGATCGAGTTCGTCATCGGACAGGTCCGTCAGCTCCCTGGCGACGTCTTTCAGCGCCCGGCCCTCTGCATAGGCCTTTTTCGCGATCTTGGCGCCCAGTTCATAACCGATGACCGGGTTCAGGGCAGTCACGAGAATGGGGTTCCTGCCCACAACCGCGTTGATTTTGTCGACGTTGACCTCGAAACCGGCTATGGCCTTGTCCGCGAGGCAGACGCTGGCGTTGGCAAGCAGCTCGATGCTTTGCAGCAGGTTATAGATGGCTACAGGGATCATGACGTTGAGCTGGAAGTTGCCGGACTGCCCGGCCATTGTGATCGTGACGTCATTGCCTATGACCTGTGCCGCAACCTGCGCGACCGCCTCGGGAATCACCGGATTCACCTTGCCGGGCATAATGCTGGAACCAGGCTGCAGCGCCGGCAGTGCGATCTCACCGATGCCGGCCAGCGGCCCGGAATTCATCCACCGCAGGTCGTTCGATATCTTCGTCAGGCTGACGGCCAAAACGCGCAGCTGCCCCGAGGCCTCCACGGCAGCATCCTGGCTGCTGAGCCCTTCGAACTTCGATTCGGCGGACTTGAAGTCAATGCCAGTGCGTTCAGCGAGCAGCACGGCTACCTTGTCACCGAATTTCGGGTGCGCATTGATCCCGGTACCTACCGCCGTTCCGCCCATCGCCAGCGCAGTCAGGCGCCCCATCGTGTCATTGAGGCGCTCCACACCATGATCGATCTGCGCGCGCCAGCCATCCAGTTCCTGGCCGAGCGTGACAGGCATCGCGTCCATCAGGTGGGTCCGACCCGTTTTGACAACGTCGCCGACCTCATCGGCTTTCTTTTTCAGCGCCGCAGACAGATGCCGCAAGGCAGGCAGCAGATGGTCGTGAATCGCAACGGCAGCGCTGACGTGAACACAGGTCGGGATTGCGTCGTTGCTACTCTGACTCATGTTCACGTGGTCATTCGGATGCACCTCCGCACCCAGGCTTGCCGATGCCAGGTGGGCGATAACCTCGTTGGCATTCATATTCGAACTCGTGCCGGAACCCGTCTGGAACACATCGATCGGGAAGTGCTCGTCGTAACCCCCACCCGCAACTTCCAGTGAGGCTTTCTGAATCGCTATCGCGACCTCATTCTTGAGCAGCCCCAGCTCCGCATTCGCGCCTGCCGACGCCCATTTGACCAGCGCTAGCGCCGCAATGAACTGCCGCGGCATGGGTATGCCGCTGATCGGGAAATTTTCGACGGCCCGCTGGGTTGTGGCGCCCCACAATGCGTCCTCGGGAACCTGCAGTTCGCCCATGCTGTCATGCTCGATTCGATATGCCTTGTCACTCATTGCCTGCTTCACTCCGAACTATATGCCGCGCGCCCCCGCGCATGTATGATCCACGGTTCGCGCGCAAGTCTACACTGGTTTCAATCCCATGAAAGTCTCAACGCTGAGCTGCGCGATATTTTCAGCGAGTACGGCCTCATGCGCTACCGGGTGTTGGTCGAAGTGCGCTGGCTGCAGTTTCTCGCCGATGAGGCGTCGGTGCCCGAGCTCGAGCCGCTGTCGACCGTCATGAAAGACGTCCTCAACCACCTTGTGGACGACTTCTCTCCGGACGATGCCAAACGGATCAAAGACATAGAGGCCACGACTAATCACGACGTCAAAGCCGTTGAGAACTTTATTCGCGAACGTTTTGGAGATGGGCCCGAAACTCAGGCTCTCAAGGATTTCCTTCATTTTGGCTGCACATCAGAGGACGTCAATAACCTCGCTTATGCCCTGATGCTGCGATCGGCGCGGCAGGACGTCTTGCTGCCGCAGATGCGTGAGGTGCGCGCCAGGTTGCAGGCGATGGCCCGCGCACACGCGAAGACAGCAATGCTCTCCCGGACGCATGGCCAGACGGCGAGCCCCACTACGCTGGGAAAAGAACTCGCTAACGTGGTTGCGCGGCTCGACCGCGCGCAGCAGCAATTCAAGAGCATCGAGATTCGCGGCAAATTCAACGGTGCAGTCGGCAATTTCAATGCCCACGTCGTCACCTATCCGGATGCGGACTGGCGGGATATTAGTGCGCGATTTGTCGCATCGCTCAGTCTCGACAACAACCCCTACACCACGCAGATAGAACCGCATGACTGGACCGCGGAATACGCGCACGCATTGCTGCGCTACAACACGATTCTCATCGATCTTTGCCGGGATATCTGGGGCTATGTTTCGCTCGGCTATTTCAAACAAAAGGTCGCCAGGGACGAGGTCGGCTCTTCGACAATGCCGCACAAGGTCAATCCGATCGATTTTGAAAACGCCGAAGGCAATCTCGGCTTGGCCAATGCGATGCTGAGCCACTTCGCCGAAAAGCTGCCGATCTCTCGCTGGCAGCGGGATCTGACAGACTCAACCGTGCAGCGCAATTTCGGCGTCGCAATCGGCTATCTCGTGATTGCGCTGCAATCCACACTCAAGGGTCTGGGCAAACTCCAGGTCAACAATGAGGCGATCCAGGCAGATGTATCCGCGGCCTGGGAGGTGCTTGCCGAGGCCGTGCAATCGGTTATGCGACGTTATGGAATACCCGAGCCCTACGAGAAGCTCAAAACGCTGACGCGCGGCCAGGTTGTCAGCAGAGAATTGCTGCACGAATTCGTTGGCTCGCTCGAGATTCCGGAGGCCGAAAAGAAGCGCCTGATCGAACTGACGCCGGACACCTATATCGGGCTGGCGGCCGACCTGGCCCGGGAAATCTGAGACAAGCCGCCAGCCCCGGCACATTTGTGCGGCGCGGCGACCATATGTGAAAAAGAACGGCGCCGTCAGCCACGGCGCCGATTCCTCTGCAGCGCCTGTCCCGCAACGTATGCGAATGATTCGCAGCTAATCGACAGCACGCTAAAACGTGACGCAGTTGGCACGGCAAATCCTGGCCGGCCGGTAAGATATGAGGCCTGCGATAGGTCTGTCAGAGCCCGCTATCACTACAGAAGACATGGAAGAAGCACGAGAAAAAGGCAAGCGGTGGGTTATATCCACGCGTGAGGAGATGCGCCAGGCCGTCATCGAAGTCGCGCGTCAGGCCAGCCGCAAGGTGTCGATCTTCACCCATGATCTCGAGCCCGGCATCTATGACGATCCGGATTTTCTCGAAGTCATCAAACGTCTGGTTCTGTCACAAGCCTACGCGCGCAT
>CAMYMP010000667.1 GCA_947259435.1 uncultured Woeseiaceae bacterium | reverse complement strand
CGCGGCGCTGGACCTGACCGTCAAGCGCGCGGGGATTGAAGACGGCATGAAAGTTCTCGACCTCGGCTGCGGCTGGGGCTCACTGTCGCTCTGGATCGCCGAGCACTTCCCGAATACCACGGTGCAATCGGTTTCGAATTCAACAGCGCAGCGCGACTTTATCCTGCAACAGTCCAGAGAACGGGCTATCGATAATATCGATGTAACGACCTGCGACATGAACGCTTTCGCAACGTCGGACAAGTTCGATCGCGTCGTATCCGTCGAGATGTTCGAGCACATGCGTAACTACGGCGAACTCTTTCGCCGCATAGACGACTGGTTGAATCAGGACGGTCGTTTTTTCATGCATATTTTTTGTCACCGGACTACGCCGTATGAGTACATCGACAAAGGTCCGGGTGACTGGATGAGTCGCCACTTTTTCTCCGGCGGCATGATGCCCAGCGCCGACCTGCCGTTGCGCTTTGCCGATCATCTGGCGATTGACAAGCGCTGGCACTGGAATGGTCAGCACTACGGGCGCACCTGCAATGCATGGCTCGAGAAGATGGACGCGAACAAAGCGGCGATCATGCCGGTACTCGAGAATTGTTATGGGGGTGCCGACGCGAGCCTTTGGTGGCAGCGGTGGCGCATGTTTTTTATGGCCTGTGCGGAGCTTTTCGCGTGGGACGAGGGTGCAGAGTGGTATGTCGGACACTACCTGTTCCGGAAAGGAGTCCGTTGACATGTTCTTGATCATCAATTTTGCAGCGTTCCAGATAGGCTGGTTGTCATCCGTCATCGGCGGTGCCCAACAGATGCCCTGGCTCGGACCGCTGGCGGCAGTCTTCGCTTTGACCATTCACTTCAAGGCCGCGCGGCGGCCGATCGAGGAGTTTCTGCTCGTGCTGAGCTGTGCGCTGATAGGCGCTGCCTTTGACAGCGTTCTCGTTGCGAGCGGCTGGGTTAGCTACTCGTCCGGACAGATCAGCAGCCTGCTCGCGCCATACTGGATCGTCACGATGTGGATGCTGTTTGCAACAACGCTAAACGTGTCGATGCGCTGGCTAAGAGGTAAGCCCGCGCTTGCAGCAATTTTCGGCTTTTTTGGCGGACCGATGGCTTACGTCGCCGGCCAGAAGCTCGGCGGCATCGAACTCACCAATCCGGTCGCGGCTTTGCTCGCACTTGGTATCGGCTGGGCCGTGATGATGCCGATCCTGTTGCGTTTGTCCGAGACGTTTGACGGCATGTCGGCCGAACCCGCTTTTAACAAAGGCTGGGCGCCTGAAAAGCAGGAATGGTGATGCAAACGTATCTCACAGTGCTCTGTATACAGAGCATAAACGCGTTTTCCCCTGAGGCAACACGCAAGCTGCCAGAAAATAAGGAAACCAAGTCATGAAACAGACATTCATCAACTTGTTTTTGATCGGGATCTTCAGCTTGTTGACAGTGACGCCCGTTCTCGCAAACGAGAATACCGGCGCAGCAGAAAGCTGGGACTTTGACGTCTATCTGAATGACAAGAGGGTTGGCAAGCACTATTACGAAGTCATCGAAGAGGATGGCATCCAGCGCGTGCGCAGCGAAGCGAAATTCAAGTACACGATTCTGTTGATCCCCGCATACCGTTATGAGCACACCAACTCAGAGCGATGGGCGGACAACTGTCTCGTCAGGTTCGACGCCAGAACGAATGCAAACGGCGAGCGTATCAAGGTATCGGGCGAGCAGGCCGGATCACGATTCACGGTCGACAACGGCGAAACCCCGGTCGATCTGCCCGAGTGCGTGATGAGTTTTGCGTACTGGAATCCGGAGTTTCTGCAGGAGCAGCGGCTCCTGAACCCGCAGACCGGGGAGTATGTCGACGTCACCGTCGAGCAGGTGGCGGAAGAGGTCGTGCAGGTTCGCGGCCAGTCCGTGCCTGCCAAGCGCTACAAGCTTACCGCTTACGAGGTGGACCTGACGCTCTGGTACTCGCAAGACAATGAATGGCTTGCGCTGGAATCGGTCGCAAAGGGCGGCCACATCATTCGCTACGAGCTGTCGTGAGATGAGTGCTATCCGGACAGCCCTTTTCGCGGTAGTAGCGGCCTGCACCCTTGCCGGCTGTGCTGCCAGGGAGCCCAACATGCAAACCGTTGACTACGTGGATATCGATCGTTTCATGGGTCCCTGGTACGTCATCGCGAACATACCGACGTTTCTCGAAAAAAACGCACACAACGCCGTGGAAACATATCGGCTGAATGACGATGGCACGATCGCAACGACCTTCACCTTTCGCAAGGGCAGTTTCGACGGCAAGCTGAAGGAGTACAACCCGAAAGGATTCATCACGGATACCGAAACGAACGCGCTATGGGGAATGCGCTTCGTGTGGCCGATCAAGGCCGACTATCGCATCATCTATCTCGACGAGGACTACACCCAGACGGTCATCGGCCGGCAGAGCAGGGATTTCGTGTGGATCATGGCGCGCACGCCGACGATACCGGAAGAGGATTACAAGAAGCTCCTCGACTTCATCGCCACGTTCGGCTACGACATGTCCAAAGTGCAGCGCGTCCCGCAGCGCTGGTAGGCACATGAAGATAGCGATTATCGGCACCGGGATAGCCGGCAATGTCGCCGCCTACAAACTGCGGCGTCAGTTCGATATCACCGTCTTTGAGGCTGCCGGATATATCGGCGGTCACACCAATACCCTCGACGTCTTCGAAAAAGGCCGGCAGATTCCGGTCGACACCGGGTTCATCGTTTTCAACGACAGGACTTACCCGAATTTTATCGCGTTGCTTGATGAGATCGGCCAGCCATCTCAGGCAAGCGAAATGAGTTTCAGCGTTCAGTCCGAAAATGGCGGCCTCGAATACAGTGGTTCGTCGCTCAACACGCTTTTTTCGCAGCGCAGCAATCTGTTCAAGCCATCGTTCCATCGCATGATTCGCGACATACTGCGATTCAACGACGAGGCGCTGAAAGACACCGATCGGGTTGACGCATCACAGACGCTCGGCGATTACCTGTCCGCGAACGGCTACTGCCACGAATTCGTCGACCACTATCTCGTGCCGATGGCTGCCGCAATATGGTCGGCCGAGCCCGGTTCGATTCTCGAAATGCCCATGAAGTTCCTGGTTCGATTTTTCGCCAACCACGGTCTGCTGCAGCTTCGCGACCGGCCGATCTGGCGCGTCGTCAAAGGTGGTTCACGCGAGTATGTGCGCAAATTGGTGGCCGGCCATCGAGAGCGCATCCGCCTCAACAGCCCGGTTCGAGCCGTGCGGCGCATCGACGACCGCATCGAGATAGACACGGATGCCGGCGGGCGCGAGCTCTTCGATTACGTCTTTTTCGCGTGTCACAGTGACCAGGCGCTGCGCTTACTCGAGGATCCGACACAGTATGAGCGCGATGTGCTCGGGGCCATCACTTATCAGCCGAACGAAGCAATATTGCATACGGACGATTCGCTGATGCCCAGACGTAAACGTGCGTGGGCGGCCTGGAACTATCACATCCCCGAAGACCCGACGCGTCACGTTGCCGTGACTTATAACATGAACATTTTGCAGAGCCTGGACGCGAACAAACAGTATTGCGTGACACTGAACAGTGATGAGTACATCGATCCGGGCAAGATCATCCAACGCATTCAGTACGATCACCCGATCTACTCGCGGGATGCCGTGGCCGCACAGCAGCGCCAGGCAGATCTGAATGTCGATCGCAGCTTCTACTGCGGCGCCTACTGGCGTAATGGTTTTCACGAAGACGGTGTCGTCAGCGCGCTCAGTGCTGTCGAACACTTCGAAAAAAGGCTGGGCGATGCAGAGCTGCATTTACGAAGGGCGAGTTAGGCACACGCGAACGCAGCCGGCGGAGCATCGCTTCAGTTACCGGCTGTTCATGATGTACCTCGATCTCGATGAGTTGCCGACGCTGTTTCAAAAGCGCTGGTTCTGGTCGACGTCAAGATCGGCGCTGGCCCGTTTCAGGCGTGGCGATCATCTCGGACGGGAAGACCGGCCGCTTGCGGACGCCGTACGCGATCTTGTTGCGAAGGAGACGGGTACGCGGCCCAGAGGAGCGATTCGCCTGCTCACGAACCTTTCCTATTTCGGTTACTGCTTCAATCCGGTGAGTTTTTACTACTGTTTCGGCGAAGACGGCACCACTGTCGAGTTTATCGTTGCCGAAGTGAATAACACGCCCTGGGGAGAACGCGATTGCTACGTGATGCGCTGCTCGGACCAGAGCAGGAAAGGATCTGCGTGGCGCTTCAATCCGACGAAGAAGATGCACGTGTCGCCTTTCATGCCGATGGAGGTCGAGTACGACTGGGCGCTGGCGGAACCCGCGCAGCGCCTGTCCGTGTACATGGCGAATGCGCGCGACGGCAAGCGGTTCTTCGATGCGTCGATGATGCTCGAGCGCAGGGAAGTCAGCGGTTGGTCGTTGGCGAGCGTGCTCGTCCGATTCCCGTTGCAGACAGCTAGAATTTTTCTGGCCATACACTGGCAGGCGCTGCGGCTGTGGCTCAAACGCGTCCCCGTGCATGCGCATCCAAAGACCAAAAAACAAGCAGCGGTGCGACAAACATGAGACCTGTATCCATCGACTCTCCCGAATTCATGCGGCGGACGGCAAAACCCGCCGGGCTCGACAAACTGGCGCGGCGACTCGTCCATTCGCGGCTGAGGAAGATTCAGAACGGGCAGATCGTCATTACCGAGAACGGTCAGCATACGATTCATGGCCAGCTGACTGATGGGGTTCCGTTGACGGCACACCTCACCGTGGAGAATCCGCGCTTCTATCGTGATGTCGCGTTCGGCGGCTCGATCGGTGCCGGCGAGGCCTACATTCAAGGCTATTGGACATGCAGTGATTTGAGCAACCTGCTGCGAATCCTGTTGCGCAACCGTGATGTCCTCGAAGAAGTCGATTCCGGCACGGCGCTGTTCACCAAACCGCTGCAGAAACTGCTGCACTTCTACAACAGAAATACGCAGGAAGGCAGCCGCCGCAATATTGCCGCCCACTACGATCTCGGCAACGATTTCTACCGTCTGTGGCTGGACGAGAAGATGATGTACTCCTGCGCCTATTTCGATTCGGCCGATACGAGCCTCGAGGCGGCGTCGACCGAGAAGCTCGATCGTATCTGCAGGAAACTCGATTTGTCGCCGGAGGATTCCGTGATCGAGATCGGCACGGGTTGGGGCGGCTTCGCGATACATGCAGCCGGCAACTATGGCTGCCACGTGACGACGACCACGATTTCGAAGCAGCAGTTCGATTTCGCGACGCAGGCTGTACGCAAGGCAGGCCTCGAGGATCGCATTACGCTGTTATTCGATGATTATCGAGACCTCACGGGCACTTACGACAAACTCGTATCGATCGAGATGGTCGAGGCTGTCGGACATGAGTTTCACGACACGTTTTTCAGGAAATGCTGCGAACTGCTGAAGCCCGACGGGCAGATGCTGCTGCAGTCGATCACGATCGCCGATCAGAAATACGATCGTTATAAGAAAGGTGTCGACTTCATCAAACGTTACATATTTCCGGGCGGTTGCCTGACGTCGGTCACCGACATGTCCCGGACGATGACCGAGCACACCGACATGCGTGTCATCCATCTCGAAGACATTGGGCCACACTACGCCGCTACATTGCGCCGATGGCATGACCGGTTTTTTGCGAAAATTGACGAGGTCGGCAAGCTCGGTTATTCCAGTGAATTTATTCGTATGTGGCAGTACTACCTCTGTTACTGCGAAAGCGCATTCATGGAGCGGGCTATCGGCACCGTGCAGATGCTGATCATGCGCCCCGACGCCCGCCGCGGCATTATCAACTACTAGAACCTGTCCGCTAAGCAGCCGAACCGGTAAAATCTGTCGCCTGTCCTCCGCGGGAGACCCCTCATTTCAGCCAAGACCTACGCATTTGCCCTGCACGGCGGTGCCGGACCCGTAGCCGGTCGGGACTATTCTGCAGTCGAAGACCACATGCGCAAACTGACGACTGATTGCCAGCGCCGGCTCGAAGCGGGCGACAGCGCTCTCGATGTGGTCGAGCACGCCGTCGCAGAGCTGGAAAGCAGCGGCATGTACGTTGCGGGGCGTGGCTCGGCGCCAAATACCGCCGGCTATGTCGAACTCGACGCGTCGATCATGGACGGTCGCAACAGGGAAGCGGGCGCGGTCGCTGCCGTCGTCGGTGTCGTGAACCCGGTTCGCGTGGCGCGGCGGGTGATGGACGACACGCCGCACGTCATGCTCGTCAGCAAGGGTGCGCGCGAATTCGCGACGGAGCAGGGTCTGGAGCTCGTCGACGATCCGGACAATTACTACACGCTGCCCGTCGGCGTGTACGAGCACGAACTGCGGGAGCAGGAGCACGGCACGGTGGGTGCTGTCGCGCTTGACCAGTCAGGTGGCCTGGCCGCAGCAACGTCGACAGGCGGGACCTTCGGCAAGCTCGAGGGCCGTGTGGGCGACTCGCCGCTGATCGGTCCCGGTACGTGGGCAGACGACCAGATCGCGATCTCATGCACGGGTACGGGCGAACAGATCATCCGGGCGGGCGGCGCGCTTGTGATTGCGTGCAAAGTCAGAGGCGGTCTGACGCCGGAGGCGGCCATCGATGAGATGCTCGCCGACGTCAAGCGGCTCGGCGGCGACGGCGGCGTCATCGCCGTCACGAAAGACGGCCACATTGCAATGACCTACAACTCGCAGGGGATGAAACGAGCGTCCGTTACCAACTCGCACAGGATGTTCGTAGCAACTTTCGACGCCTGAACGCGGAACCCGACCCGCGACCATCATGAAATTAAGCCGTTCTTCTTGTCTGCTGCGATCGCCTCCTGGGTTCGATCGGATGGCTTGCCTCTGCCACCGCCGCCGGCGGTTTCGAGGATCATCGATTCGCCGGCCGGGATGATCTCGCGGCCCATGCCCCTGAGCTTTGCGCCACTCTTTATATAGACGTTCGCAGGAGCACCCTCGCCGCCGCCGTCGCGGCCACGCGGCGGATGATCGATGCGATCGAACATTTTCGATACGGCGAAGGCTTCGCCTTCGGCATGGGCGAATTCCATGATCTGGCCCAGGCCGCCGCGGAAGCGGCCATCACCGCCCGAGCCCGGGCGGAATTCTTTCTGCCACATGATCAGCGGGGCCGTGTTCTCGGTGATCTCGACCGGCGTGCTGCGGACGCCGGATGGAAACGCCGTGCAGGAGAGGCCGTCCTTGCCCGGTCTTGCTCCGGTGCCGCCAGCGTAGAACGCGTTCATGACAAAAGTCTCACTGTCGCTGCCCGGAATAACGCCGCGGCCGCCGAGAAACACGGGGCCGAACAGGCAGGCTGCGCCTTCGACCGGTACCTGCCCGTCGAGCGGTTCTTCGAGGCAACCGAGCACGACGTCGGGCAACAGCTGGCCGATAGCGTGCCGGGCGGACACGGCGGCCGGCCGTTTCGCATTGAGTATCGATCCTTCGGGTGCAGTTACGCGGACGACGTCCAGCGAGCCCGCATTGTTCGGAATGTCGTTACCGATGACGCAGCGCACGCCGAATGATGCGTACGCCTGCGTGTAAGTTAGCGGTACGTTAATGCCGTGACTGCATACAGAGGAGGTGCCGTCGAAGCTGACATCGATGCCGTCGTCGCCGATCGTCAGTTCGCACAGAAGGTCGACCGGCTCGTCGTAGCCGTCGATACGCATCGAGTAACGCCACCGGCCTTTGGGAAGTTTGCGGATCTCGTCGAGCATAGCCTGGCGCGAGTTATCGATGATCATTGACGCGACGTCGTCGAAATTGTCGAGGCCGAACTCGTCGAGCATGATGAGCAATGCATCGGCGCCCGCCTTGTTGCACGCCGTCAATGAGTACAGATCGCCTTGCGCTGCAACCGGATCGCGCACGTTTGCACGCAGAATCTCGAGCAGGGTTGCGTTCGGTTCGCCGGCGCGGAACAAATAGCCGATCGGCAGGTTGATGCCTTCTTCATAAACCTGGCGGCCGTCAGGGCCGAAGCCGAGCCCGCCGACGTCGGCAATGTGGGACGTCGCGGCAAACAGCGCGACGGCTTTGTCTTTGTGAAAAACCGGCGTCACTACCGTGAAGTCGTTGAGATGCCCCGTGCCGTGCCAGGGATCGTTGGTGACCAGTACATCTCCGGGCTCGAGCGTGTCCAGCGGGTGCTTATTAAGGAAGAAGCCGACACTCGCGGCCATCGCGTTGACGTGGCCCGGGGTGCCGGTTATCGCCTGGGCAAGCATGCGCCCCTCAGTATCGAAGACCACATGATCTGCGCATGAATTTTTTGCAGAGCGCTTGTTTTACTCATCGTCGCTGCTCCCCTTTTGCGTCAGCACGATGTAACCGCGGGCATCGATCTCCGCGGCGTAGACCGAAGTGACGACCGTCGTTGTCTGATCTTCGGTAATCAGGGCCGGACCGTCGAGACGATCACCCGGCGACAGCTGTTCACGCATGTAGACAGGCACGTCGACGCGTTCGGTCGTTAAGGGATCGAACATCGACTGGGTCGTTTCGGGTTTCACTGCCGTCGCGCCGTTTCGCTGCTGCGACTTCAACGACCTGCCCGCATTCGACTGGCGTGGTGCGCTGATCGTCAACGTCCAGCTCAGCGCTTCGATCTCGATGCCGTCGATCGTGCGGCCATAGAGTTTCGCATAGGCCTCTTCAAATGCTTGCTTGAAAACGGCGGCATGGCTGTCGTCGTATACCTCGATCGGAAGGTTCACGGCAATCTCATGGCCCTGGCCGACGTAACGCATGTAGGCCTGGCGGGTCTCGGCAAGATCTTGCGCGCCGCTGCCCTGCCGCACGACCGCGACGGCCTCGTCGAACATGTCGCGCATGAGACTATTAATAAGGT
>CAMYMP010000666.1 GCA_947259435.1 uncultured Woeseiaceae bacterium | reverse complement strand
GACGCCGCGCTCGCAGCGCGGACAACTGGACGGCAGCGAGGACTCCGATCCTCTCGCGGGGTTATCAAATCCACACCAGGGGCAGGCCTGCATACTTTCGGCAACCGGACCCTCGCAGCGCCGGCAATGATGCCCGGTCTGCAAAACCTTGCGATACTTTCTCTGAAACTCGCGCCACTGCAATTGCCGCCACGACGACCCGCTACGGCCACCGTTTTTCGTTCTTGCGCGCTTCTGCCGGCGCGCGTGGCTGCTTTGGCGCTCAAATGCGGCTTGCATTTGCGTCGCGTCCTTGAAGCGCTTGGCCGGATCGAGCTGAATCGCTTTTCGCAGCACCTCGGCAAACTCGGGCCGCACCCTCGCCATCAATTGCTTGTGTCCGGCCATCGGCCAGGTAAACGGCCACTCGGGCAGCTTTCCGGAAAACAGCCGGTAGAGAACCAAACCCATCGAAAACACGTCGGATTGAAACTTCGGCCGGCCCATCGCCTGCTCGGGCGCGATGTAGTCGATCGTCCCCGAGCCGGACGCCTTCAGCGTGCGCAGACTGAGCTTGGCGAAACCGAAATCGCCAAGTTTGAGCCGGTTTCCCGGGAACAGAATGAAATTTTCGGGCTTGATGTCGCAGTGAATAATCCTGTGCTCGTGCGCATGGGCCAACGCCGCGAGCCCCTGGCCGGCAAGATCCATCGCGCGTGCCGTCGAAATGCGTCGCTCGATACGGTCGGCGAGCGATTCGTCACCAAGCTCCATCGCAATAACGAAATGCTTGTCGATATAGGTCGCGTTGAGCACGGACAGAATATTCGGGTGCTTGAGCTTGGTCGCAACCTGCACCTCGTGCAAAAACTCCTCTTCGCCTGTCCCATCGCCGGACTTCGGAATCTTCAGCGCCACGCGCATTTTTTGAATGGTGTCGAAAGCACGATATACGTCTGCCAGCGGCCCTGACGCGATGCGTCCGAGAATCCTGTACTTGTCGATCTTTTGTCTGGCTCTGAGCACTCTACCCGCCTGTTCTGACCCGCGCGACGGCCGCGCCCCAGCCCGCCAGCAAGCGCTCGCGCCGATCCGACTGCATTTGCGGTTCGAACAACGCTTCGCGTTGCCACAGTCCGGATAGCTGAGCGACCGACTCGATAACGCCGCTCTGCAAGCCAGCAAGATACGCAGCGCCGAGTACGGTCGACTCGACATTCAGTGGGCGCTCAACCGGAATGCCTAGAATGTCGGCAAGAAACTGCAGAAACCAGGTGTTTGCCACCATGCCACCATCGACGCGAATCGTCGACGGCGCAATACCGTCGTCCGCCATTGCATCAATAAGGTCCCGTGTCTGAAACGCGACGGCCTGCAGTGTTGCCGTCACGATTTCGTTGCGCCCGCTGCCGCGGCTCAGGCCGAGTATCGCGCCGCGCGCGTGTGGGTCCCAGTAAGGTGCGCCCAGGCCCGCGAAAGCCGGAACGACATAGACATCGTCGACAATGCCGGTCGTTTTGGCAATGGCTTCGGACTCGGGCGCCGAATCGATGATGCGCAGCTCGTCTCGCAGCCACTGCATGGCAGACCCGGCGACGAACACGCTGCCCTCCAGGCCGTAAGTGACCTTTGCTGATCGCCGGCGATGCCGCAAATCGGAACGGCGCCGCCCAGAGTCTCATCATCGCTTACGCCGAACTCAGCCGCACAGTCGAGAACTCTTGGCAGCAGTTCGTGGGGAATGTCGAAGAGCCGCAGCAACTCGTCGTCCCATTTTTGCGTATGAATATTGAACAGCATCGTCCGCGATGCGTTGCTCGCGTCGGTCGCATGCACCCGGCCACCGGTCAAGCGCCAGAGTATGAAGGAATCCACGGTGCCAAACGCGAGCTCGCCATTGGCGGCGCGCTCGCGGGCTCCATCAACCTTGTCCAGTATCCAGGCTATCTTCGTTGCCGAGAAATAGGGATCCAGTTTCAGGCCGGTCTTCTGGCTTACGAGCGACTCAGCACCGTCGGCCTTGAGCCTTTCGCAATCGCTCGCTGTTCGGCGGTCCTGCCACACGATCGCATTGTGAATACATGCCCCGCTTTGACGATCCCAGATCAGCGTGGTTTCGCGCTGATTGGTGATGCCGATCGCGGCAATGTCAGCCGCGGCCGCGCCGACGTCCTGCATCACCTTTCGGGTCACGTCGTGCACCGATCGCCAGATTGCCTCGGGATCATGTTCGACCCAGCCCGGCTGTGGGT
>CAMYMP010000665.1 GCA_947259435.1 uncultured Woeseiaceae bacterium | reverse complement strand
GCCGTCGCCGTGGGCCCGCGCACGACGGGTGGCGCGATGAACATGATCTCGACGCCGATTCCAGACGCGATGGGCGCAAACCTCGACGTGCGCGGCGGTGACTACAGAACGCTCGACGCGCACATCAACGTCGGTAACCGCGGCGAACGTGTCTCGTGGTTGCTCGAAACCGTGCAGGCCAGCAACGACGGCTTCAAATCGATCGACGGACCCGTCGGTGGTGACACCGGTTATGACGTCGAGGACTACATCGTGAAATTACAGCTCGACAGCGACCCGACAAGTACCTTGTACCAAAGCCTGCGTTTGAAACTCGGCTACACGGACCAGGTCTCGAACGAGACCTACCTCGGACTGACCGACGCTGACTTTGCTTTGAATCCGAATCGTCGTTATGCGGCATCCGCGAACGACCGCTTCGTCAGCGACCACGAGCAGTACCAGGCGACCTATGTCATCGACGCGGGCAGGAACTGGCGCGGCAAAATAACGGCTTACCGCAACGACTTCGCGCGCAACTGGTACAAGATGCAGTCCGTCGGCGGTGAGAGCCCCAACGATGTGCTGGTCGATCCGGGCACGTTTGCTGAGGAATACGGCTACCTCACGGGGACGACCAGCCCCGATGACGCGATCCAGATTCGCGCCAACAATCGCACCTACCTCTCACAGGGCGTGGAAGCGAAGATCGAATGGGACCTGGCTCTTGGTGCTACGGAAGTATCGCTGAACACGGGCCTGCGCCTGCACGAGGACGAGGAAGACCGCTTCCAGCACCAGGACGGCTATCGCATGGAAGACGGCGTGCTGGTACTGACGACGGCAGGCGCCGGCGGCTCGCAGACGAACCGCTTGTCGGACGCGGATGTGACCTCGGTTTTTGTAGACGCGGAGGTTCGCAGCGGTGACTGGATATTGACGCCGGGCATGCGCTTCGAGGACATCGACATGCGGCGACTCGACTTTTCCACGAGCGACCCAAGCCGTGCACAAGGCCCGACACGGGTGCGTGAAAACTCGGTGCAGGTGTTCATCCCCGGCATGGGCGCGCTGTATCGCGTCAACGAAAACTGGCGTCTGTTGGCAGGCGTTCACAAAGGATTCAACCCGCCGGCACCGGGCAGTTCCGCTAGTGAAGAAAGCAGCCTCAATGTCGAAGCCGGCGCGCGTTTCGACAACGGCAAGCTGAGCTTCGAGTCGATTTATTTTGTCAACGACTACGACAACCTCGTGGGAACGGTTACCGAATCGACCGGCGGCGGCGGTGACATCGGCGACCAATTCGACGGCGGCGAAGTGGTTGTCGGCGGTCTCGAGCTGAGCACAGGTTACCGCTTCAATATTGGCGCATTCGATATCCCGGTTGCTTTGCAATATACGTGGACGAACGAAGCCGAATTCAAGAGTGCGTTCGAATCGAGCTTCGAGCCCTGGGGTAATGTCGAAGCCGGCGACGAGTTGCCCTACATCCCTGAAAACCAGTTCCGCGTGACGGCCGGACTCGAACACGAACGGTTCCGCATCAACCTGGCTGCGAGCTACGTCGGCAAGATGCGCACGCAGGCCGGGCAAGGAACATACGCGCCGCAGGAGACGATTGACTCACACACCGTCTGGGACATGGTCGGGGCCTACAACATCACTGAGAAGCTCTCGACCTACGTGAAAGTCGACAACCTGCTGGACGAAACCTACATCGCAGCACGACGTCCGGCCGGTGTGCGGCCGGGGCTGCCGAGAACGGCTTACCTGGGCCTGACGTACAGATTGTAGGAGCGGCCATGGGCCTGACGTACAGATTGTAGGAGCTGCCCCAGGCCGCGACCGCCACCGCGACAAAGGCATTGTCGCGGCCAATGGCCGCTCCTACATGGCCGCTCCTACAGTTCAGTCTGCGAGCGGCATACCGCTCGGCAAGGACTGTGGCACATCACCGCGCATGTCGAGCATGGCCGGATCCGTCAGCGCGTGCAGGAAATCGATGAGCTGCCGAATCTGGCGCTCGCTCAAATGCACGGGTGAGAGTTCGTTCGCTCTTGCAATATTCGCCAACACGTTTGGATCCGACAGAGCACGGTAGTCCTCTGCATCGAGGTCGGGCCGTGAAGGCAGCACGGCCTGCCTGGCGTCATAGCCGTACATTGACGCAACGGGGTCCAGGTGGTGCCGAACCTTCGACTCGAGCGTGTTGAAGGCGCCCGAGTGCCCGTGCGGCGCCGTTTGCGCGACGTTTCTCAGTGAAGGGACGCGGAAGCGGTATCGGTCGGCAGGGTCGCCTGTCACGCGCTCGCGACCGAAGTCCTCGTAGCCGAACGCCCCGTCACCCTTGCCGGGACCGAGCGGCGGCACGGCTATGGCACGAAACGAATGGTCAGTCTGAAACACGCCGCTGTGACAGCTTGCGCAGTTGCCTTTGTTCGCCGAATAAAAAATGCGCATGCCGAGCAACGCGGATGCACTCATCGCAACGCGCTCGCCGCGCAGGAAGCGGTCGAACGGGCTGTTGTCCGCTCGCCAATTGGCCGCTTCAAACGCCGCAATTGCATTTGCCGCGTGCGTGAAGCGAATGTCATCGGCCGAATCAACGTCATCGAACACGCTGATGAACTGCTCGACGTAACCGTCGATGCCCCGCAGACGCTCGGCGAGCTGCGCCCAGACGCCGTTGGGACCAGCGAGATCGCCAGCCGCGGCCGCATCGGCTATAGGGTTTTCACCGGCTTGCCCCGCCATCTCGGTAGCTGAAGTCACCGGAAACATCGCTTGCACCGCCAACGGACTGTCCAGACCTACGGGCAAGTCGAAGCCGGCCGGCGACTCGATCCCATTCGGAAACATTGAATTCAGTTGCACGCGTCCATCGTGAAACAGGTGCGTGAATTCACGGGCGCCGAGATTGAACAGCGCCGGCGCATTGCGCGGCACCCGCTCGTGCACGGCGTCACTGCCGATACCGTTATCCCGGGTCACACCTAACCCTCGCCCACCTTCCCCAACGGGCAACGACAGGCCATCGGCCGTACCGGCAAAAGGGTGATGACACGTGGCGCAGGAGATGTTGAGGTTGCCGCTCAGGATTTTGTCGAAGAACAGCTGTTTGCCGAGCTGAACTTTGGCCGCAGCCGGCTTGCCGTTGTCGTAATAGTCAGCGTCGGTTACGGGCTCCGGCAGCCACGATCGGCCGGCACGATTTTTCTTATCGGCGCTCGCGGCGGCGGGAAATTGAAATACGAGTGCGGCAATCATTGCCGCGAACAGTGGGAGTCTCCGCATGACAGTACATCCTTGTGTGTCAGTTGATTGTCTTTCCTGATACACAAGGTGCGAGAGTGCCGCTGCAGCGGCAACCGCATTATTTAAGACAAAAAGGGAGATTCTTGTAGGAGCGGCCATTGGCCGCGACAATGCCTTTGTCGCGGTGGGAGTCGCGGCCAATGGCCGCTCCTACAAGGCCGCTCCTACAGGATCATTCTCAGGGAACCACTTTCGTTGCCGGCGCCGAGTACC
>CAMYMP010000664.1:880-3438 GCA_947259435.1 uncultured Woeseiaceae bacterium | reverse complement strand
TTTCCGCGGTACGCGCTGCAAAGAAAAAGGGCGGGCGTGATGCCCGCCCGACTTGTCAGGCCTCGACGGCTCGTGGGGGTTGTGACATCGCCAAACCGAGGCCGAGTGCACTACTTTTCCGCCAGCTACACTAGCTTTGTCGGCGGCCCCGCAATACCGGGGAAAATACCTAGTAGTGCTGGCGACCTCGCGTGCCAGTGCTGCTAAGATTGCGGGCTTCGTTTGACAGGCGCTGGACCACCCGATCGATGAACGACGACCTTTCCCCAAGTACGCGCAAGCAACAGCTAGCTATATGGCTGCTCATCTGTTGTGCGCTCGTTTTCATAATGGTCGTTCTTGGCGGCGTGACGAGACTGACAGGCTCGGGACTCTCAATGGTTGACTGGCGTCCCTTCTTGGGCTGGCTGCCGCCTCTTAACGCGGCTGAGTGGCAGCGCACATTCGAGATGTATCAGCTGTCGCCCGAGTTCCAGAAAATTAACTCACATATGACTTTGCACGACTTCAAGGGAATTTTCTGGCTCGAGTATCTGCATCGCCTGTTGGGACGAACGATAGGCCTGGTATTCGCAATACCCTTTGCATATTTCCTTATCGCGGGCTACATCAGGAAACGCGAATGGCCGAAGTATTTTCTGATGTTTGTACTCGGCGGCCTGCAGGGCGTGCTGGGCTCGGCCTGCAGGGCGTGCTGGGCTGGTACATGGTCAAGAGCGGTCTCGTCGACAATCCGCACGTGAGTCAATACCGACTGACCGCACATCTTGTTGCCGCATTTCTGATCTACGCCTACATGTTCTGGGTTGCTTTGTCGCTACTCTATCCGCAGCCAGTTGGCCAACGCCATCCATGGTATGGCCGATCCGTGCTGCTGGGGTGCCTGATATCCATAACAATTATTTCGGGCGGCTTCGTCGCCGGCCTGCGCGCAGGCGAGATATACAACACGTTTCCGATGATGGGCTCCGGTTTCATACCCCCGGGATTGCTCGCTCTCGAGCCAGCCTGGCGCAACCTGTTCGATAACATGACGACCGTGCAGTTCAACCACCGTCTTCTGGCCGTCACGACATTTGTGATTATCGTGATTTACTGGCTGCGCGCGCGACGCGCTGCACTACCGCCGCGTGCCCGGCCGGCCGCAAATGCCCTGCTGCTGACCGCCGTATTGCAGGTTGCGCTGGGCATATCGACGCTGCTGCTCAGCGTGCCGATAGTTCTGGCCGCAAGCCATCAGGCCGTTGCAATGCTGCTGTTCACCATTGTGCTGTATATGGCGCACAGCCTGCGGAAAATACCCATTTGAAGCGGTATGATATTGGGCGAGTATCGGAACATGTCAGCTAAGTCAAATAGTGTGTCTGTCGACGAGTCGGTCTGTTTTGACCTCGACCTGATTCGCCGCTATGACGCGCGTGGCCCGCGGTATACCTCGTATCCGACCGCGCTGCAGTTCAGCGACAGGCTGACCGAAGATGACTATCGGCAGAATGCAGTGACCAGCAATGCCAGCGGCGTGCCGCTCTCTGTGTACGTTCACATTCCGTTCTGCCATTCGCTTTGTTATTACTGCGGCTGCAACAAGATCGTCACCCACAACCAGGCTCGGGTAAGCAAATATCTGAAGAACTTGTATCGCGAGATTGATATGCAGGCCGAGTTGTTCGATCGCTCGCGGCTCGTCGAGCAGCTGCACTTTGGCGGCGGTACCCCCACGTATCTTGACGAAACGCAACTCCGCGACCTGATGCAAAAACTCGGCAGCGCGTTCAGGTTCGACGAGAGTGATGATCGGCAATTCTCGATCGAAGTCGACCCGCGCACGGTCGATGACGGCGGCATCCGACTGCTGACGGAACTGGGTTTCAACCGCCTTAGCCTTGGCATCCAGGACTTCGACCGCGTTGTGCAGGAGGCGGTCAACCGTAAGCAATCGATTGCCCAGGTGTCGTCGCTATTGAACGCGTCAAGGGACGCCGGCTTCAAGTCGATATCGTTCGACCTGATCTACGGACTGCCGCATCAGACTGTTGCCAGCTTTGACAGAACGCTCGATACGGTAATCCAGATGCGGCCTGACCGGCTGGCCGTATACAACTACGCGCATCTGCCGCAGCGCTTCAAAGGTCAGCGCATGATCAATGCGGACGACATTCCTGCGCCCGAGACCAAGCTGGAGATTCTCGACCGGACCATTCACCGCCTCGCAAAGGCGGGCTATATCTATATCGGCATGGATCATTTCGCGCTGCCTGAGGATGAACTCGTTGCAGCTCGTCGCGACGGTTCACTGCAGCGCAACTTTCAGGGCTATTCAACGCACCGGCAATGCGACCTGGTTGGCGTTGGCGTCAGCTCAATCAGCAGTATCGGCAATGTGTATTCCCAAAACGCGGTCACGACCATGGAATACGAGAAGCTGCTCGAGGACGGCAGACTTCCGGTTCGCAAGGGCATCGCTGTGGATGACGATGACCTCGTACGTGCCGACGTGATTCAGTCCCTGATGTGTTACGACCAGCTGTTGTTCGACGACTTCGACGCGACTCACGAAG
>CAMYMP010000664.1:0-868 GCA_947259435.1 uncultured Woeseiaceae bacterium | reverse complement strand
GGGCGACTACTGCTGCGCAATATTGCGATGATCTTCGATCGTTACATCAACGACCGACAAAGCGATAACCGCTTCTCGAAAGCGATCTAGCTGCCGGCGCTAGGCGATTTCTGTCAGCCAGTTGTGAGTGTCGGGCGCGGCACCACACTGGATGTTCTGCAGCGCTGTGCGCAGTCTCTCGGCGTTCGGTCCGGGCTTGCCGTCCATCACACTGACTTCCTTACCTTTACGCACCAGACAACCGACAGGAGCCAGTGAGGCAGCCGTACCGGACAAAGCCGCCTCATGAGTCGTAACTGCCTTTAATAACTCATCGACGGTGAAGTTTCTTTCGCTGACCTCATATCCCAGGTCTTCGCCGAGGCGCAGAATCGAATCGCGAGTGATACCGTGCAGAAAAGAGCTGTCGAGGGCTTTGGTAATGATCTCTTCATCGCTGATCAGCATGAAATTTGCCGCGCCGGTTTCCTGCACATCCCCGCCGGGACAGAACAGGACCTGATCGACGCCGTATTTCTCTTTCGCGTCCAGTGTCGGACCAAGCGCAGCCGCGTAGTTGCCGCCGGTCTTGGTGCTGCCGAGCTGCTCGGTGGTTCGCGCCTTTCGGTCTTCGACAAGCAGCTTGAGCGGTCGCGCACCGCCTTCGAAGTAATCATCGACCGGAGAGGTCAGCACAAACAGAATCGCTTCAGTCGACGGTGACGCGGCCGCGCCGATGTTTTCGAGCGTGCCAATAAGCGTTGGCCGCAAGTAAAGGGAACTCGGTGGCGCAGGAATATCCTCGATGTTCTTCGCGACGACGTCGATCACCATACCCGCATGCAGGTCCGCATCCGGTATCGGCATGCGTAGCGACGCCGCACTCTTC
>CAMYMP010000663.1 GCA_947259435.1 uncultured Woeseiaceae bacterium | reverse complement strand
GCCCCGCCGGGCGAGCTGGTAGGCACACTCGCTTCCCGCCAGCCCGCCGCCGACGACGTGGACCGGCTGCCGGCGGCCCGGGACTGGGTGGGTGATCATAGGCGGATTATAGAACACCTTCAGCTGGCACAGGCCACGGGGACGATCGCGGCGCTGGCTGAACGCCGTGTCGGCCGTGGTGCCTGCGTGCGATGGCCTCTCGGCGCTCGATCAGCGCGATCTTCGAGCCGCAAGTCGACTCTGCGTGTCCGCCGGCAACAGAAACCTGGTACCATCGCCCAGCCGATCGCTGCCGGTCCCCTGAGCGGGGGCCCGAGTTGTTCCTGCCGTCCTCTTGTCGATGAGTGCGGCAGGGTTTGCGATGCGACGTACCGAAGCTGCGAATAGTGCCGGCTAACGGCCCTCCTTGCATGTTGGTCACCGCGTCTTTGCTAACTTTGCCGCGAGGTTTCCAGTACCGACTTGACGGTCACAAGCGGGCGATACGGCCGCAGTGATTGACACGCCGTCATTGGGGCTCAGAATCTGCAAACGGCTGCTTTGGGTCAGTAGCAGTCGCTCACGATTTTAGCACCTGGGCGGCTGCTTCCGGCCGAGGCTGTGAAAAAACGTCGAAACGGAATTTGCGGTGGAGAAAATACATCAACGAATAGTTGTCAAGCGCTCGATTGTGGTGCGCAAAAGAATCGCATCGATCCTATTTCGCTGCGGTGTGTAGCGCTGTCCCACGATGGCTATTTTTGATCGCGTTTTTACACAGCCTCGGCCAGAAGCGGCCGGTGAAAAACCCAGTGCTCTCGGTAAAATAGCGGGCGCGAGAATCATCTACTTGGCCTCGCCGCCACGACCCAGTCGTTTGTCTTTTGCCAGTACGATCGCCTGTGCTCGAGACTTGACGCCAAGCTTTTCGAATATGTGCGTGATGTGATTACGGACGGTCTTCTCGCTGATAAACAGGTTGGATGAGAATTCGTCTCGCCGGCCGCCATGTGCACAAGAACTTCTCGCTCTCTCGGCGACAACACGGAAAAGATGGGGTCCTCAGCATCTTCGGCCGCCTCGATGCCAGTGAATTGCAGAACTTCCTCCTTGAAACGCTCCCACGCGGACTCGTGTTCCAAAAGTACGTGGTTCTTCGATTCAAGCTGCACGAATCGGGCATTGGGTATTTTTGCGGCAATAAGTCGCCCTTCGCTGAGCGGCACGACTGCGTCATCAGTCGCGTGCATAACCAGAGTCGGTACGTTTACATTCGGCAACAATTCCTCAACATTGGCGCGCGTGCGTTCCTCTAGCAAGCGAGCCGCGATTTCGGGTTTCGTGGTTTTCGCACAGAGTTCATTGAACCAGTCGAGTTGCTCCGGAGTCCCTTCAGGTACAAATCTGGACGTGAACAGCTGTCGATACACGGGATTATCCTGCCCCCAGCCCAGCCGCGTCAGTTGTATGATCGCGCGAAACTGCTGCGCGCCGGCGGAGTTGTCGCGTTCTCCCCAACCGCGCGAGTACGCTCCACACAAAATGAGATGAGACACGTTTTCGGGGAAGCGCACGGCGTAGCTGATCGCAGCCACCGCTCCGTGAGAAATACCCAGTACCGTGAACGGCTTTTTTGGTTCGGCGGCATCGACCACTGCATCAAAATCACTGAACCAGCAGTCGCTGGAGTAGTTATCTGCCTCCCAGTCGCTCAATCCACAGCCGCGCTCATCATACCGAATCAGGTGGAAATAACTGGCGAGAAAATCCAGCCAATGCCGCCACACCGGACTGTTCCAGTCATGCTCCAAGTGCGTCAACCAGGTTGATGCTCTAACAAGTGGTGGACCAGTGCCCACGCTTGCCCAAGCAAGATTCACGCCGTCGGCCGTACGTAACATCCGAATCTTTTTTCGCATTCTGGCATCGTTGATTCGATTGCGAATAGAGTCTACGCCGGACCGGGACAAATCTCACCCGTCGATATGGCGCAATTCGCAGAGAACGGGACCTTTGACCCATGGTTCCGCCACATTCAAGGTCCCAGAATTCGTACTGAGCACGACAGAGTTAGCCTCACACAGACATTAAGGAGAAAGACATGCTAGCTACGAATACGGAAAATGAAACGAGTCGGTACGCTCGTTGTATCGATATTTCCAAGCGCGTCCGCTGGGATATTGATGAGGACGTAATACGCGGGAGGACGCTCGATTTTGATCAGAAGTTCCTGCCCGACGGTCTCTCATTAGTCGACGGGCTAGATTTCCTGACCGACGACGAGCAGCGTTTTCTAAGCCAGGTTCAGGGGCGCACGTATGCAAACCTCTTCGGCCTGATCGAGCGTTATATAAACGCAAAAATTCTGGAGGTCAGCCGCGACCATTGGTTCGGTGATCAGGTTGCATTGGAGGCACTGATTCGTTTCAGCGACGAGGAGCTTAAACATCAGGAACTTTTTCGTCGGGTCGAAGCGTTATCGGCCGCCAATATGCCCGACGGCTACGCAGTTGCGGCGGACGCAAACGAAGTCGCCAAGATCGTGCTAAGCAAGTCGACATGGGCGGTCATGGCACTGACCTATCACGTTGAAGTATTCACCCAGGTTCACTTCAAGAAGAGCATCGAGCCTGAGGCTGATCTGTCGCCGCTGTGGAAAGACGTCTTCCTGTATCACTGGAAAGAAGAATCGCAGCATGCCGTTATCGATGAACTCGAATGGCGCCGCGAGGACGCGAAAGTGAGTATCGAGGAAAGAGATCAAGCAGTCACCGATCTGATCGATCTCGTGGCTGCGGTCGACGGCATTTTACAGGCACAGGCTGCGGCGGACGCCGACTACTTCACTCGATCGATCGACCGAGACCTGGACGCGGCGAAG
>CAMYMP010000662.1 GCA_947259435.1 uncultured Woeseiaceae bacterium | reverse complement strand
GCCTCGGTCGTGATGACGAAGCCTGGCGGGACGTTGAGGCCTATCTGCGTCATTTCGCACAGATTTGCGCCTTTGCCGCCGAGCAATTTCTTGTTATGGCCGTCGCCGTCGGCGAACGAGTAAACGAGCTGTCGTTTCATATTTTTGCTTGCCTGCATTTGCATCTGGAAATCCTCCAAGACGAGATGCTGCGTGAATAGTCCCTGGGGCGCTATTGGGGCAAACCACTAGCTGCCACGGTGCAATTGTGTGTTGGGCCTTAGGGATTAATAGACTAACTCAGCAGCCAACGGCGATACAATCTGCCTGAACTGAGGCTTCTGCCTCACAGTGGAGAACCCGTGTGCGTTTGCATTGGCGCATTGCCTCGATTATCACCGCTCTGCTTCTGGCAGCCATCGGCGCTTATAGCATCGAACTGGCCATACCGAAGCACGACTATTTTGCCGAGCGCGCGGGTACGCTGCAGAGTTCCGAAATCATCGGGAGCGACGACTCAGTTGCCATAAGTGAAACGTTGCGGCTCGAGGCATCCACCGGCCTGCGCGTTGACATGCGCCTCTTGCGTCCCGCAGCAGCGGAAGGTCAAAAGGTCCCGTTAGTGCTGGTGCTCGGCGGACGCAGAACCGGCAAAGACGCCGTAGAGCTCGTAGGCGAGCCGAAGGGTATTGCTTATGCGGCCATAGATTATCCGCACGACAGTGATCCGGCGCTTGATGAATTCTGGACATCAGCAGCAGGGTTATACGCAGTGCAGCAGGCCTTTATCGATACCCCGCCGGCGGTATCACTGGCTCTGAGCTGGCTTTTACGGCAACCCTGGGTTGATCAGGAGCATGTCGAGCTTGTCGGCGTAAGCCTCGGCGTCCCGTTTGCAGCTGTTGCGGGGGCGATAGACAAACGGTTCACGCGCGTCTGGCTAATGCACGGCGGCGGCGACAACCTCAGCTGGGTCATGCATCTCGCACGCGATCAGATCGAGAACGACACGTTGCGAAATCTCGCCTCACGCGCGGCACTGTTTGCCGTCTACGGCAATTCCTTCGATACCGCTCGTTGGATCCAGGAGACTGCCCCGCGGCCAGTGATAATCGTCGCGGCGCGTGAGGATGACTTGGTCCCACGATCATCACAGGAACCACTGATCGAAGCGGCGCAAAGCGATCACGTTGAACTGATCTGGACAGAAGGCCAGCATGTCGGACCGCGGCGCCAGAAAGAGATAGCGCTGCTGCTCGATATCATTGCGAGCCGCGTCGCTGCTGCGAAATAATCGGCTGCAGCGCGAGACCGGTGGCAGTTACGCTAGCGACGTGAGCGCCTGCCGCGACGAGCCAGCAGCACCCACGGGGTGGGCCTGCTCGTCCTCGTTGCCTTCCATGCCGCCCTGCTATGGCGACGGGTCGATTCTGGGAGCCTCTTCGAACCGCTGGTGACCCCCGTGACGCCGACGTTGAGCGTGGCGCTTGCCTCGGCCGCAAAGTCACTGGCCACGCAGTCGATTCGGTTCACTGCAACCGTGCAGGAACCCAATGTCCAGCTTGCCGAGTCGGCCCGCAGCCCGGCGTTCAGTGTGATAGCCAACGTGACGCCGGTAGCGTCGAGAACGGAGCGATTTTCCAACACGGTGCTCACCGTCGTGCTTTGATCAATGTCAATCGACACCTGAGCCGGAGCACTGATAACCAGATCCACAGCCGGATCGACGGTTACCTCTAAGCCTTCGTCGTTATTGCCGAGATTGTCATCGGCGTCCGAAGAGACGCTTGCGTTCAGCATACCGACGCCGACAGATGTCGGTGTCGTCGTGATGGTCACGGTCCGGGCAGTGGAGCCGGGAACATCTCCCAACACGCAGTCGACAGTCCCCGCGCCGTTCGTACAGCTGCCGGACGATGTCGTTACCGACTCAAAGGACAAGGTACTCGGCAGAGTGAAGTTTGCCGTGACGTTTGTCGCCGGCAAGGAACCATTGTTCGCCAGGTCGTACTCGAGCACTGTGTTGGCGCCGAGCAGCAGGGTCGAAACGTCGCCATTGAGGGCTACCGCCATGTCGACGGAAGGAAGCGGTGTGATACATGAAGCTCTGTCTATGTTGTCCCGCATCTGCGTAATGCTGCAGGCTGAGAACTGACTGCTGCCACTCAGCCTCGGCGCCATTATGAAATCCCCCATCTCCGATTCACAGGGGGAGCCGGCCTCACCATCGTGCGGGGCACCGAAGTTATGGCCGATCTCGTGCGCGGCAATCAGGCTGTCGAAGGTGGCGCTTCCATTACCTTCGCTAAGTCCTGCGCCCCGATGTGTAGCACATAGAACCCCCGTATACGCGATGCCAACCGTTGATGTGTCCAGATCGCGTCCCGTGTACAGGTGAGTCAGTCCCTGGCTGTTCTGGGCTGGCGTCGCGAGACGATAGTCGGCCAACTCATCTAACAGCGCACCCGCGTCGCCCGTATCGCTGAACGGATCGGCTGCGCTACTGAAAGTCTCGATTGTCTGCAGGTTCAGCTGCACGCCAAGCTGACTACTAAATATGCCGTCGACATTATTGAGACGTGCGGTAATTGCGGCCGCGGCAGCCGAATCGCCACCTCGCGCAGTCGTGAATTCGAAATCGCCTATTGCACCCAGACCCATTTCTTCCACAGCGCCCGGCGCCAGCGTGATCGCTCCGCCGAGCTCGCCGATCAGCTTTTGGTAAGTCTCCGCAGCGTTACCCGATGCCATCTCGCTCCCGCAGCTCATGCTGCCCGGCGCCAATGACACGTCTGCGAGACGATAGATGACCGCGGAGCTTGTCGCTAACGCGCTGTCGTGCGGCGCTTCAATCGCAAACAGCTGTTCGCCATCCCAAATGAGTCCGGTTGGCACTCCCTCGAAGACGACGATGCGGGCCCACGAATCCGGTTTGCCGTCCATATGGCCGCGATAGATCTCGATACCCTCAGCCAGCGCGCTGCGCTGCGCCGCCGCGATCAAGGCGGTGTTCGGCTCGAGCTGCAAATCGAATGTCTTGCCCAGGGCATCGAAGCTGAGCGTAACCGGGCGCGACATGCCGGCGGGTTTTTGGCTCGAGTCACCACTCTTGCTGGCAATACTCAGTCGCTGCAGCGGCTCGAAATGCGATACGGTCACCCCGCTTGATTCACCCGCAAAGAGGGTCGATGAGATGCTCAAAACGGCGCTTGCCGCGATCCATTTGACGGCTTTCATGGGGGCTAAACCTTATCGTCCTT
>CAMYMP010000661.1 GCA_947259435.1 uncultured Woeseiaceae bacterium | reverse complement strand
GACGTCTGAGCGCGACAAGCTTCCGCCTGGCGGGTTGTAGTACCAGTTCAGGTAGTTGCTGTCATAGACCGTGACGATTTGATGCGTCGGAGAGGAGCCCCAGGATACCTCACGGTTTTCATCCGCCGTATACGGTGGCCGGTTATTGCCCGTGCGCGCATAGGGTTCGTCCCCGGGATCAGAACCATAACCGTGCGCACCGGAGTCCGCCCGACACTCGACCGCCCTGTTGGTCTCCCAGCGATTGAGCGTGCGCCATTTCCACCTGTCGCTGTATCTCCGATACATCGCCATCGTGTCGGTGTAGGAACCGGCATTGTCGAGCTGGTCGATCCCTTGCTGGCAATAGAACACGCTTTTATTGAAGCGATAGCTGCTGCCGCAACTCGGAATCGACGAGTTCGTCGACCAGTAGTAGCGATCCAGGTCGCAAGGACCTGTATACACCGCGTCCGCGTCATAGGGGACCTGATTCGGCTCGACCGTGGTCATGCTTCCCGACGAGTCGATGATGAACAGGATGTTTGGCTTGGCTGCGCTACTCGCGCCAGGGGTCGATAGCAATAACTCGACGTCGTCTGCCCATACGGGCGACCCGGCAATCATTGTGAGCAACAGACCCGCTAGTGCCCAAGCGGAGTGCTTGTTGGACGTATTCATGTGTCCTTACCTCTTTCGTCATTCCGTGACCTATCGCTCAGTCAGTCACCAGCAAAAAAACCTACCTCGCTACATCTATGCTCGTTACTGTTTTGGTTTTTGTGTCATAGCTGACTAACGCATAGCTGTCGTCCTTTCCCCTGATAACAGCAAATGCGTTGCGAAAATCCTCAAAATTCACGGCCTTTCCATCGACCACAAATCGTGTTCCTTCCGTGATTCGAGCACGCTCATACTCCCTTTCACAGCCTTTGCCGCACGGTCTGAATGACATCATTCCATTCGTAGACGCCGGCAATATGACGTTTGATGGCGATGTTTCCACCGCATTCACCAGTACGAGTGTCTCGGTATCAGCGATTGCAGCTTGGCTCAGTGCCAGTCCGAGAATCGCCAGGGCTTTCCATATCCTGATATTCATGTTGTCGTCCTTTTACTCAATTCCGTCCTGCACCCACAAAGTGCGAACCGGGGGGTTATCGAATCCGGGGCTGAAGCACTCGACGCCTACGCATCCTATCGGCGGCGGTGTACACTCGTCGCCCGTGCAATCGGGGTCCGGACTCGGGAACAGAAAGCTGGGTGTTGGCGCAATGCCGCCCTGCGCCAGGTCAGTGACGCGTGCGTCGTCTTCCGTGCCGGGGATGAGACCGGACAAGTCGCCAATTGGATCACCGTTCGCGACCGCCACGCGGTACAGGAAGTTACGACCAGTGCCGGCAGAACAAGCTGCTGCGCCCGCAATATCGGGCGAGAACGCGACAAAGAAGAGCTCGTTGTTGAACGTAACCGACGTTGACAAGACTTTCTGGTTCGCGGGCAGCGTAAACTTCCAGCCACGCTGAGTCGCTCCGATTGTTGTGCCGACCGTGCCGCTAATTTCGACAAGTTCGGCATCGGTGACCGGTGTGAACGCATCGTATTCAGCTTGCGACAGCAGGTTAAAGATGTTCTTGTCGCGAATAGAGTAGAAGCGGTCATTATTCGTGTTATCCAACGGATGCGCGCGATAACCGCTACCGATGCTGATGGCGATGAAACGGCGATCCGCCACGATGTCATTAAAGATCGATATATCCGGGCTGGTATAGAAGCGCCGTGTGTCTTCGTCGCCCACCAAATAGCCTTCCGCGCCAAGTTGCGCCACGACGCCACCCGTCACCAACGCGTCTGCGCCAGTTCCATCCGGCGTTTTCCCGTTGAAAATGTCGAAGCGCAGAATCTGACCGCCCATGTCCGACGCATACATGCGATCGGCAAAGCGATCCCCGTTGACATCGATCACCGTGACCTGGCTCGGAATCGAACGGGTCATGTCCGTCAGCTGCAGGTTGGCGCCGGCGTCGGCGCCAGCGCGCCAAAGTATCTCGCCCGACTGCAGGTCAAGGAAGAAGATGCCCGCGCCCTGAGTATCGGCGGTCCCCGGGTGGCCAATCGTGTCGTGCACACTGTCGTAACCGCCGCCAATAACGACAACCGCCTGATCGCTGTTGAGACCAGGATCGTCGATGTCCATGCGCACAATCGTCGGCCGGGACCAGCTCTGGCCGAAGCCGGTGGCTTCGACGCGCCACTTGAGCTGCGGGCTGTTTCTGTTGGTTACGTCCAGCGCGTAATAAGCATTGCCGCCGCGTCGCATGCCGAACATGATGTAAACGAAGTCGCCATCGCCCGGCTCGATTACGCCGTCTCTATCGCGATCGGCGACGGCAGGCACGATGTCACCGTCAACGCCATAGTTTTTGAAAGGCGCATCGGGATTGAAGTACAGACTCGGCAGTTTCGCGAGATGCTCTTTCGGGATAAAGGCCCACAGCTCTTCGCCGGTATCGGCGTCGATCGCGTGCACATAACCGTCGTTGGTAGCCGTAAAAACAGTCACGTCGGGGCTTTCTTCGGTGCCACCGTAGACGACCGCGGCAGGCTGGGAGTGCAGGGGGTCGCCCATCGCCTTGCGCGTAGTCGTTAGCGGATCAAGATCCTCATCCAGAATGTCTTCACCGCGAGCCCAGCGAATCAGATCTTCAATCTCCGGCTCTTCGTCGGCTCCTGTCAACCCAAAATCGGATAGCGAGAACGAACTCGCATTCGACGGGGTCAGCGCATTGGCAGCGGCCGTCAGGTCATCGTCAGTCGTGTTATTTGTATACAACTCACGCACGCTAGGATCTGGAAGGTTTTCAACTGCGCCGCCAAGGTTGACGTCATTGCCGTCCGCACCGGTAGACCAGTAACTGGATGCGGTGTCATAGAACAGTCCGTTGGTAGGGTTGACTGCCGCAGCATCGTATTTGTCGACGATCTCGCCGTCGGAAATGCGATATTTCTTCAGGTTGCCGGGCCAATGAACCTTATCGCGCGCCGCAAACGTTGTCAGATACAGGTCGTTCAGGTTGCGGGTACGGTTGAACGTATTGACCGCAACGGCCGGCGCTGCAAACGACAAGGAGCGGTCCGTAATGTCATTGACGATCTCGAGCAAAGCAATCGTCAGACTCTCAATGTCGTCGGCAAGGAAATAGTCTCCACCGCCGCGCAGCGCGGTTTCCTCGAGAATCGGCAGATCGATTGCAAAGCCGATGGTGTGCGTAATCACTGTCTGGCGGCCGGGCTCCGTGGATATATCATCCTGGTTCAGGTACGCAGCGACATCGTCGAGACAGTCGCCCATGCCGGTGCCGGTACATCCGGAGTATTCGTGTGTTGCAATCCAGTTCGGCAGACCGTCGACGAGATCTGGCGTCTCCTCATCGTTGACTGGCACACCGTCGGTTAGCAGCACGTTGAAGTTCTTGGAGCATACCTCGCTAAGCGGCTGCTGGTAGACCTCCGGAGCGGATGACACGAGTGCGTCGGGGTCCGTCGGATTCTCGTCGATATTCTCGCCGTAATAGGCTGGCAGACCACGCCAGTAAAGAGCCGACTCATACAGAGCCTCCGATACCGGTGTCGCACCACCCGAGGGGATAGCGTCAATCGTAGCCAATATGTCGGCGCGGTTGGTGTCGAGATCCTGCATCGCAAGGATAACCGGGCCACCGTCACTGTTATTGAAGCGCATGACGCCAACGTTGATGCCCTCGATCGAGTTCAGGATTGCGGTCGCGGTGTTCTGCACGATATTGATACGGCTGTCCATGATCGTGAGGCCGCCGGTTTCAAGATAATTCAGGTAGTTACCGTCGTACATCGTGGCGGACTGATTCGTCGGCCAGCTTCCCCAGGCGACTTCTTCATCGCCATCGTCCGTAAATGGCGCGACGTCGCCGCCGCGTTGTGCGTACACAGCATCGACGTCGATGCCGTCACCGTGTTCCTTGCGGTCTTTCTTACACTCGACGATCCCCGTTTCGTTGCCGTCCTCGAGCTTCTGCCAGCGCTCTGTGTCAAGTCCGAGGAAGACGCTGAAAAATCCGGAACTGCCGTCACGGTATTGCGCCAACGTGCTGCGATAGCTACCGATGCCCTCCAGCTGCTTGGTGGCATGGTCACAGACAAAAGCTGTTTTCAGAATCCGCTTGGTATTCGACGGATCACAGCTCGGCGTGACTTTCTTCAATTCGGACCAGTACAAGTAATTGGGGTCACATGCGGTCGCGCCTCCGGCGTACATCGTGGTGTACTCGTACACCTCGCGGGTTTCCTCATCAGTACCCATACTGCCCGACGAGTCAATGATCAACAGGACGTTCGGCTTGGTCTCGATTTCCGCATCGGGATTGAGCAGCAGAAGTTCAGTGTCATCGGCCATTGCAGGCGCGCCAGAGAACAGAGCTAACAGCAGCCCGAAGCTGATCCATTTTGCCTTTTGAATTACCATCTTCATTTTTGTTCCTCTCAAAGTCCCGCGAATGGCCTAACGGATCCAGATCGATACGCGAGTAACTTCATCTTTGTCCAGATGATGAAATACCGTGACGATCTTCTTGCTTTGCTCGGTCATCGCCGACAGCTTGCGGCGAAATTCCTCGAGCGTCGTCGACTTTTCATTGATTATCCATGTTGCGTCCGCGGCAACTCGTTTTGTCAGGTAGGGACATTCTTTGCACTTCTTGAATGCGATCGTGCCCGACTCGGTTGCCGGGAGGCGGACATTGCTTAGCGCAATTTCGTAGGCTTCCTGAACCGTCCGAAAATCTGCGGTGGCCGGCAGAGTCAGGCTTAGCATCAGCGCGGCAAGAATGATTTTAATTTTCATGGAATTACTCCGTTCCGTGTACCGCTTAGTTGATCGTATTTTGTTCCGGGCCGACCACATAAAACGCTTGTGAATGCGTGGCAAACGAGTCGCGATCGGTCGGCGATCCGGGTGCTCTCTCGGACTTGGCTGTCGCGGTCACAAGAAAATGGTAGGCCTTGACACCGCCACCGAGGCTGAATGCTTTGTCCGGAACGTGCGTCGTATCTTCAAATATTATTTCTGCCGAAACGGATTCGCTGCCGTATGTGTGCGACAGGGTGGTGGTGCCAGCATATGCAGAAAAGGAACCTTGAGAAAGCGCCTGCTCCAGGCCGGTTTCGGCCGCCTGAAACGCATTCTCGTAGTTCTGGTCGTTGCGCGCCATTGCGAGCTCCGTCGTCGCCGTATTCATGCCGGAGATGGCAAGAACCGTAATGACGACCATCATGATCAGGCCAACGATGAGCGCCGCGCCTTGCTGTTTCTGAAATTGAGTCATTGTTTTCATTGTCTTTCTCTTGATCAGGTGCGTGCGTTACGCAGAAGAATGGTCTTGGACACCTGCATACGGCGAAAATTGTCAGTCGGCACGCCGAGATCCATGTTCGCTGGCTCGTAGTCGCGGTTGTCCTGTATGCCAACCTCAGGAGTGATGCCGCGGACTACGATCCACAGCCGAGCCGCGATTACACGGGCGCCGGGTATGTAGGCCGCGTCATCCGGATCGTAAATGCCGTCCCCCGGATTCACGTAGCGGTCGACCGTGTTGTCCTCGTCAACATCAACGCCGAGTTGGATCTGGATGTTCTCAACGCCGGGCGCGACTTCCTCGTCGATGACAATGGGTCCGGCGAGTCCGACGCCGAGAGATTTGCGCCGCAGCGCAGGTGAACCCGGGATGAGGTCCGAATCCGCTGCAACGTAGTAAGTATTGATGATCAGGTTATGTGTCGTCGAGTTGGGTTCGCCGGTGCTCGGATTTATGTCCGTGCTGAAGCCGTCGGGTACGTTGCCGTCAGAAAATAGCCGGCCCTGAACGCGAGTCGTCTGAATCTGCAATTGACCATCCAGCGGGGCCACCGGGTTGACTGAAGCGCGACGAACCGTGATTACGTCGGAATTGGGTTGCGCACCGGCACCACCTTCGGCCGCGCAAAGCAGGCTGTAAGAGTTGTCTTCCCCATCGATTACCGCCGACAGGTTTAGTGACCAATCTGCGCCGCAATCAGGAGGAGCCGGCAGGCCTATGGGGTTCGGCACGGCCGCAGCGCCCGTGGATGCGGCGGACAACGAGCGTCCCTCGACCATTTTCGAGCGGCTGTTGCGGCCCCAGTTGCTGACCATCCGCAAATCACTTTCGAGCGTATCCATTGTGAATTGCGCGGTTTCCTGCACGCGTGCAATGGACTCATTAATGACAAACGCCTGGCGGCTTTGGTTATAAATCTGTACGGCACCGATCATCAGGAACGAGCCGATCGCAAGTGCAACCATCAACTCGACCAGGGTCATGCCATTCTGTCTGCTAGCCATACTCAAGACCCTATTACCGGAATTTGGATTGTGTAGTCGAGATCTTCACCAGCCTCGACCCATTTGACTTCTATCAGGAAAGTGGGCGGAGTGACGGCGCCGTCGTATGTGATCGTAACGGTCCCGGCCGGCAGCGTTTCGTCCGCCTGATCGGTCCAAAGAAAAATATCGTGCGATGCCATTTGCGGCGCGCTGCAGTTCACACCCATGTCGACGCAGCTATTGTCGGCACCGCCCACAGCCGTGTAGGCAGCGCCAGCGGTTGGATTGGCCCGAATTCGGTCCGCAACGTCGCCAGCGAGCGTCACGGCATGATGCCGAAACGTCGCAGTGCGGCCCGCCTGCATGCTCTGCACGTACAGGCCGGCGATGCCAAGCATGCCGACTGACATGATAACCAGCGCGATCAATACCTCGACGAGCGAAAAACCTCGCTGTTGCCGGTGTGCGCCATTTTCGTGAATCATCAACATCGAATCTATTCCTTATATATACAGCGAGCGACTACGGGCAGGGTTTGCCGATTGACGCCAATGCAGTTTCGACCGTGTTAAAGTCGCGAATGATTGTTGCGCGCCCGAGCGGTGTCGCAACAAACAGGCGAGCAGCCGAGAAATCCTTGGCCGTCTCTTCGGTGCCGCGCTCGTCGCAAACAACGACTCGCGTTATTGCCTGGAGGCCCAGTACATTACCGCGCCCGAGTCCTGACGGACCGTAGCTGAAGAACGTCCCGTCGTTCTCTATGGCCAGCGTGACGCCATCCGCAATAGCGGGATGTGCTCTGAGAACCGTCTCGTCGACCGTATTGCGCAAAATATCACCGGTGGTGTCGACGAAGACGATGTAGCCCTGGTCCCAGGTGCCGCCGCAATCCGCATCGGCATCCATCGAGTTCGCGCTGGCGCAGATCGTGATGTTGTCCTTCGCACGTGCCGCCTCGCTGCGGGCCAGGTGAAACGCGGCATGCAGGTCATTGGCCGTAGTCGTAATTCGGCTGTTGGCAGTGAACTCCGACATGTTCGGGACTCCGAGCGACAGCACGACGCCGACGATCAGAACCGTAATCAGGAGTTCATAAAGCGTGAAGCCTTTTTGCGTTCGTTTTTTCATGCACGCAATATACTGCGGGCGGTCCAGGCGTTCTTATTTAACTGACGAGCGGCCGGATCGGTCCGACAAACGGTCGATTTCGGGGTCGCCTATTTAACTTAATGCGGACACCGGTACGATTCTCCGCGCGTCGTCCTGAGTGCCACACGGGGCCGGCCGGTGTAGCTGACGACGAGCGCTCGTGGCGCTACCCGGCCCGCAATGTCGCACACCACAAACGTCCCGTTGGTAGCCCGCTTCCGCGTTGCCCGAAGCGTAAAGCCGAGCCGATTCGCAGTGACCCTGACGTTCTGGCCGACCGTGTGCGCCTGCAATAGTGCTTCGCCGGCGTCCCGCCGCGGCGGTTCGTCGCGGTCGGCGTTTTCGAACATCAGCCAGCCGGCTGACCAGTCGCGGCCGGGCGTGCAGCTCAGACCGTCGTGACTCGGACAGATCGACACGACCTTGTGCCGCATGATCGACTCCTTGCGCGCGACATGGATGGCGTGAAAAAGGGCGTTGATCTCCGCGTGTATCCGGCTGCGGGCGACAATGCCCGAGAACGAGGGCAGGGCGAGACCAAGCAGTACCCCGACCAGTGCCAGAGTCATGAGCAGTTCGTAGAGTGAAAACCCGCGCGGTTGTGGTGGCATTCCAGACCTCCTTGTCCTGCTGCAAATGTAGGTCAACGCAGCTCACGCAGCACGCCGCAAAAGTGGGCTATAATCCATGAATCGCGACTCTAAGGGACTTGGAATGATGACCAGGTCAGGGCTTATTTATCTTTTTGACAAACACGGCATTCTGCCGACGCCGCAGCGCGTCGAGATTGCGAGCATCCTGCTCGAGCGGCCGCAGCATCTTTCGGCGGACCACATCATCGAACAACTGAAGGCTGCCGGCAGCGGGGTCTCGAAGGCAACGGTCTATAACACGCTGAATCTGTTTAGCGAATGCGGCCTGGTCAAAGAAGTCATGGTCGATCCGGTGCGCAAATTCTACGACTCGACCACGCACCCGCATCATCACTTTTATAACGTGGATTCCGGCGAACTGTCGGATATCCCGGACGAGCAGGTCCGCTTCCGGAATCTGCCGGATCTTCCCGCCGGCACCGAGCGGGAGAGTGTCGAGGTACTGATCAAGGTCCGCGACCGGACCTGATAGGCGCGGTAGCCCTTTTCGATCTGAGGCACTACGGCTATACTTCGCGCCGCTGCCGGATTAGCTCAGTTGGTAGAGCACATCATTCGTAATGATGGGGTCAGGTGTTCGAGTCACCTATCCGGCACCATTTAACCGTCTCCCGCCTCCCGCATTTCCTCGATCCACG
>CAMYMP010000660.1 GCA_947259435.1 uncultured Woeseiaceae bacterium | reverse complement strand
ATTTCCTATCGGCTCGACGAAGAAAGCACGGTGCTGATTGCTCATCGCGACGGTAAAGACACCGAGCTTCAGTACAAAGAGCATTTCACGATGGGCGGCGACAAGGTCCGCGAAGAAAACAGCCTTCGTGCGGAAGTCGTCTATGTCGGCTTCGGTGTACACGCGCCTGAACTCGGCTATTCCGACTACGACGACGTCGATGTCGAAGGCAAGATTGTTGCCATGTTCAGCAATGCGCCGGGCTCTTTTCCCCACAATGAACGTGCGTTTTTTTCATCGCGCCGAACCAAGGCAAAGCAGGCGATTGAGCGTGGCGCTATTGGCGTTATCGGCCTGATGTCGAAGCGCATGGAAGAATACTATCCGTGGGAGCGCGTGAAGCGCGAGGCAGGCACCCGGCCGGGGATGGCCTGGGTCACGCTGACCGGCGAGGCAGCCGACTATTATCCGGAGCTCCGCGGCGGTGCAATGCTGAGCGTCGAGGTCGCGAGAGACCTGTTTGCAGGAACGCCGATCTCATTTGACGAAGCACGCGAGGCGACCGAAGCGTCAGCGCCGGCCTCGACGCCGCTGGGCTTTGAAGTAACGCTGGCGCGCAAGACAAGACATGAGGTGATCACGAGCCCGAACGTGGTCGGCATTGTGCGCGGCACGGATCCGGAGCTGGCGGATGAATACGTTGTGTACAGCGCGCACCTCGACCACAATGGCATCGGCGCGCCGGTTGATGATGACGATATCTACAACGGGGCTTACGACAATGCGATGGGCTCGTCTCTATTGATTGAGACAGCACGCGTATTCGCCGCAGCGCCGCCGCGTCGTTCGATCTTGTTCATAGCGGTGACGGCGGAAGAGCGTGGCCTCCTGGGCAGCGACTATTTTGCCCACTACCCGACAGTGCCGACCGAATCGATGGTCGCAAACGTCAACCTCGACATGCCGCTGTTTCTTTACCCGGTCGCCGACATCATCGCGTTCGGATCTGAACACTCTTCCCTGGAAGCTACCGTCGAGACCGCGATCAATGCCGAAGGCTTCGCGTTAACTCCGGATCCGATGCCCGAGGAAAATATTTTCAGGCGATCCGACCAGTATTCTTTCGTACGCAAGGGCGTACCCGCCACATTTCTCGTGCCAGGGTACACCTCGATCGATCCGGATATCGATGGTGAAGCAGTCGTGGTGGAGCATCGCAAACAACACTATCACCAGCCGTCCGATGACCTGTCGCGGCCGGTCGACTGGGATTCCGCGGTTCGGTTTACACGGGCGAATGCGAGAATCGGCTACGCCATTGCCAACGACGATGCCCGGCCGCGTTGGAATGAAGGCGATTTCTTTGGCGAGATGTTCGCCCGGTAGCTCAGTCCTTAAAAAGCATCGGGGCCGGCGGTAATGACAGCAGCTTGGCCAACGCGCGCCAATCGCCATCGACGTCGCCGTCCGAATTCTCGTTGTCTATGTACGATTGCACGAGATCCTCTCCGAGTACGTAGTTGATGCGGTAAGCGCGATAGCGATCGGTGAAGCCGAACCATGCGTCCATCTCCTCGGGCGCAACCAGTTCGTAGGTGGTCAGCCACGCTTCCGTCTCGTTTTTGCTCCAGTCGCCGTCGAGATATTTTCGGGCGGCTTCTATGCCGGCGTAGCGCATTTCGTGTCGCAACTCTTGAAGCTTTCGCAATGCATCGAGATCTGCCGCATCGTTGCCCGTGATCGGTACGATGGTCTCGCGCAGAAATTGGTAGCGCGCATCGCCCGGAAACGCTATCGCCGCCGCGAGATCAGCGCTGCCCTCAAAAATCATGGCCTGTGGTGAAAACAAGGGATAAACCGAAAACTCTACCCAGCCCTGCTGTTGCAGGTAGAGCTCGTCCAGCAGCGAGCTGAACGTATGGTGTCCGGGGTAGCCCTCGTGACAGCCGAGCCGGATCGACGTGCCGAGGTATCTTGGCCTGTCCAGATTGACCTGGATCAGGCCCTGCGCATTGCCCTGGTACCAGTTGTAAGCGCTCCACGGCTTGCCCGAGACGAACTCCAGCGTGAAGTTCTCGCCTTCCGGAAGCGCCATATGTTGCCGCGTTTGCTCACGGCACGCATCGATGCCTCTGCGAACGATGGTCTCGACTTTGTCATCTGGAATCCGGTATTGCTGCCGATACTCGCGATAACGCTCATGCGTTGGCCCGTCGCCCGGCAGCATCGCATCGAGTTTCTGCAGCGCCTCGGCGTAATGCTCCGGCGGATAACTCGGCGCAACAAATCCATAGATTGACTGTGACTCCTCATCGAAGCTCAACTCGAGGCCGTCGCGTACGCGGCTAACCGTCGCGAGTGATTGCAGGTGTGCCAGCAGGAAGTTGCGTCGCAGCTTGAGCGGCGATTCTGCGCTGGCAGCATTGATGGCTTGCAGCGCGGCGACCTGCTCATCCGCTGCAGTCGCGATGTCGGCCAGATTTAGCGCCTGGTGGCGTGCCTCGTCTCGCCATTCGGCCGGTCCGAAATACGCGTCAACATAATCGTTGTCATGTTCGCCCAGCGCGAGCGCCAGGCGAACATATTGTTCCGCAATGGGGTCGAGCTGTGCCGAGACGTCCTGTGGCGCGTCCCTGCCACAGGACGCACACAGTAATGCCAGAACCAGACAACAAAGAGTCTGCAGTGAATGCAACTACCAGATCTTTACGCGTTCTTCGGGCGGCAGATACAGCGCGTCGCCTTCCTGAACGTTAAACGCGGTATAGAACTCGGGGACATTACGCACTGCGCCGTTTGCCCGATAGACCGGCGGCGAGTGCGGGTCGGTCGCAATCCGCCGTCGCAATTCTTCATCACGAACCTTCGAGCGCCACACCTGACCAAAGCCGAGAAATACCCGCTGCTCGCCCGTGAGTCCGTCTATTACCGGCGCTTCCGCGCCATTCAGCGACATTTTGTACGCGAGCAATCCAATCGCGATGCCGCCCAGGTCACCGATGTTCTCGCCAAGCGTGAACTCTCCGTTGACGCTCAGATCGTCGAACGGCTTGAATGCCGAGTACTGATCGACGAGCTTGGACGTGCGCTTTTTGAATTCGGCCCGGTCTTCGTCGGTCCACCAGTTGCGCAACACGCCGTCCCCATCAAACGTGCTGCCCTGATCATCAAAGCCGTGGCCAATCTCGTGGCCGATGACGGCGCCGATTGCGCCGTAGTTAACGGCATCGTCCGCGTTGAGATCAAAAAACGGCGGTTGCAGTATGGCGGCCGGGAAGACAATTTCGTTGAGCATCGGCTGGTAATAGGCGTTGACAGTTTGCGGCGTCATGCCCCACTCACCACGATCGACCGGTCCGCCTTGCCGATCGAGTTGCCGCTGGTACTCGGCTGCTGCCGCTCGCTCGAGGTTGCCGAACAGGTCATCGGCCTCGATATCGACCGCCGAGTAGTCGCGCCACTCGTCAGGATAGCCGATTTTCGGCGTGAACTTGGACAGCTTGTCGAGTGCTTGAGCTTTGGTTTCCTCGCCCATCCAGTCGAGCTCTTTGATGCTCTTTTCATAGGCCCTGGTCAGATTGCCGACCAGCGCCAGCATGCGTTCCTTGGCCTCGGGTGGAAAGTGGTTCTTGACGTAGACCTTGCCGACAACTTCGCCGAGGCTGCCGTTGACCGTGTCGACGGCGCGGCGCCACGGGGCGCGCTGCTCCTCTGTGCCCTGCAATGCCTTGCCATCAAACTCGAAATTCTGCGCGTCGAGTTCGGCGCTCAGATTGGGTGCCGCAGTATTCAGTGCCGCCCAGCGCAAGTAGGTCTTCCAGGTATCGAGGTCCGTGTCGACGATAATCTCATCCAGAGCCCGCATGTAATCGGTCATGTAAAGAATCAGACCGTCTAATTCGGCGTAGCCGGCTTCGTCCAGATAACCGTCCCAGTTGAACTGGGGCATGACGTCAGTCAGCTCCGCCGTTGCCACCTTGTTGTAGTTGGCCGCCGGGTTGCGCGTGTCTTCTTTTTTCATCTGCTTGTCGGCCAAGCGCGTCTCGAGGGCCATGATGGTTGCCGCCGCCGCTTCGCCATCGTCAATACCGGCAAGGTCGAACATCTTCGCAATATGTGCGACATACTTTTCGCGCAGCGCGACCGATTTGTCGTCGTCTGTGAAGTAGTACTCGCGATCCGGCAATCCGAGTCCCGCCTGAAAAGCGTAGATGCCGTAATAGTTCGGGTTCTTCATGTCCGAGAACTGCGCAATAGCAAACGGCATGCCGTAACCACGGCGGTTGGCGCCGGCGAAGTACACAGCAAGCTCTTCGTAGTTGGTAATCGCATCGATGCGCTCGAATTCGGGGCTCAGCGGTTCCGCGCCGCGCGCGTTGCGTGCCTCCATATCCAGATACGACTTGTACAGGTCGCCGACTTTTTGCTCGTCGCTGCCTTTGGCGAAGTCGCCACTGGCCGACTCTTCGATGATTGCCCTGACGTCTTCCTGTGACTCGTCCCGCAGGATATCGAAAGTGCCGTACCGCGCTTTGTCAGCCGGCATCTCGGTTGCTGCAACCCATTTACCGTTGACGTAAGCAAAGAAGTCGTCTCCGGGCTTAACGCTTGCATCGAGGTACGAGATGTCGATGCCGGAGTGCAGCCCGCTTGCTTTCTCTGTCGTCACATCTGTCGCCGGCTCCTGACTACAGCCAGCAAGCATTAAAAGCGCCACAGCGCTCGCTATCAGTCTGTTCATGTATTCCCTCGTTGGTTGCGGCCCCTCTTGGCGGGCGCCGCCGTGTCGCGCGGATCTATCGACCATGGTAGTCGATAGACCGTGTTACCGGTAATTAGTTTCGGCTGCCGGGCGATTCGCCAATGTTCTTCAGCTCCGCCACGTCTTCCTCATTCAGGGCGTACAGCTTGTGTATCCGGCAACCTCTGATCGTATCGAATCGCGCGCGAACGTTGCCCGAATCCCAGCGCTCGTCGGCAATGATTCTGGTGTCATCGTCCAGTTCATAGCAGCGGCGGTTGAACTCGACGAGAAAGCTCTCCCTGCGGCTTTTGTATATCAGAAAGTGATTCTCGATCGACGTCCAGCCGTCCCGGGACGACGACGGCATTTTATCCACTTCCTGGAGACCGCGAACTTCTATGAGGTCGCGTACTGCCTGCACCGCCTCATCCTCTGCGTCCTGTCGCGTAGTGTCCTGGGCCGCGCATGCTGCCAGAGCAGCGGCGGCGACAATTGCCATCAAAGTTCTCATGCTCTCGTCCTTTTCCTTAATGCCTGGTGTCAGCGCTCCTCGGCATAGAGCTGTACCACATATGCGTGCACTTTGGGATGGTCCTCGAACCAGCGCTCCACATCGGCACGCATTTTCGCAGGCATCTTTTCCGTAGCAATGCGATTGGCGTCCGCTTTGCCGCCACCGTAGCCCTCGGTTTGCATCCAGAGCCCCGAAAGCGCTGCAAACGTGATGTCCGTATAGTTGATTGTATCGCCGCCGAGAATCGAGCGCCTCCCATCGGCAAGCTGCGTATCGATATTTGCCAGCAATTCGTCGATGTGCAGGACAGCCTTCCTGTAGTGTTCGTCGGAGATCGCAAAGCTCCTGCGGATAAGGGCTGCGAGCAGTGGAAAAAGCACCCTCAATGTCAGCCGTTGCCATGCTGGCACGAGCGGACTGTCCGCCCCCCATACATGCAGTGTGAGCTCACGGTCGTCCAACAGGTGATAGTAGACCCAGACCTGCAGATTACGCCCGTAACGATCGAGCTTTTTCTCGAGATCCAGCCGCTCGCCCGTCGGCTCGAGGAAGCTCGCCTTTTCGTCCGGTAATGCGTAATTCGTCGCCCACAAATAGCGCAGGATATCGGGCGAGTTGCCGATAATCGTCTGCACGATGCCGGTTCTCACACGAAGCTGCGGTACCGTCCGCCCCGTAAAGAATGCGCCCAGCGTAGCGCCGCTCTGCCGCTCCGTGTAATCAATGCCGAGGCGATCCATGCACCAGCGGGCCTTTTCGGCGTAATGGCTCGGCCCGATTGTTTCGAGCACGATGTCGGGCGTTTTTTCCGGGGCGACGATGCCACTCAGAACAATCGCCCAGCGCCACAACAAAAGCAGCAGCACCAGAACGATTGTCGTTGCGAGCCCGAGGCCAAACGACGCGACGACGAGCGGCAGCAGCACGACGAATATTGAGTGAATCAGCAACCTGTTGCGAACCATGATGCTTATTGTAACGGTAATCTTCGCGCGACACCCGGCGCGAGCGACAGGTAAACTGAACGTCAAATGCAAGTTACGATAAGACGCCGTTGGAACGACTTTCTCGGCTGGCTTGCGGACCGTCCTTCAGGTTCCGCTGTCGCAGCGACGCTGCTTTTGGCACTTATCGCCGCCCTGATTCGGCCGCCTGTCATTGAAGGATCCATGGTTGATCAACTATCGGGCACGACCGCGGACCTCGCGATTATGCAACAGATAGCTGCCGCAACCGGCAACACGTCGACGGCCGTCATTATCGTTACACCGGGTGACGTGAGCATCGCAGCCGTGTTCGCCGATTTGGCTTTGCTCAGGCAGCAGTTTGCAGAACTCGACGGTGACATTAGCTTGCGCTCCATCGATGCAGTTCGCGACCAGCTGTTTGTTTTTGACTTGAGCGCAACGGAACCGGCTCTCAACCTTCTGGCTGCCCTGCGGAATGCGGCGGATTCCCGAGCCATGATCAACAATGACGGTACGCGCTTTCTTATCGCGGTTTCGGCGCCAAAGTCGCTGCAGCTGCAGGTTCTCGATGTCCTCGACAAACATGCGTGGCCGAGGGTTTACGCCGACCACGGGGTGCTCGCGAGTGCACAGCTGGAGATTGCGGTTGCAGCGGGGCTCGAGAAAGACCTGCGGCTGTTACTGCCCTTGATAGTCGCGGTCACGCTTGTCGCTTTGTTTGCCGCTTTTGGCTACTGGCGCGCACTGTTGTTACCACTGTTCGCCAGCATTGCATCGACGGTCGTCACGTTTGCTTTGTTTTCGGCCGCCGTCGTGACAATCAATCTGATCACCCTTCTTGCGCTGCCTATTGTGTTGATCGTTGGCCTCGCAAACAGCTGCCACTTTCTGGCCAAGTCTCTGTCGGCTTTCGAGTCCCCTGACAATATCGATTCTGCGGTAAGAGATACCATGCAGCGCGTCGGGCCGCCCTTCTTTTTTAGCACGCTGACGACGTCCATCGCTCTGGCATCGCTCAGTTTCAATGAGCTGCCGCCTATCGCCAACATGGGGCTGCTTTCTGCCGGTGCGCTGCTGATCGTTTTCCTGCTCGTGTTGCTTGCGGCGCCGTTGTCGCTGCGCTGGTATTTACGAGGCGCGTCCGGGTCCTGGCGGGAGTCGAAGGAGTCTCGCCTGTTTGCGGCATTTTCGCGCTTGATGGCCACCTGGCGAATGCAGATCAGTTCTGTGCTTCTGCTTGCGATGCTTGCCGGAGCGGCGACAGTGCCGCTCCTGAACGTCAAGTCCGAGCCGAGAGCCTTTTTTCCGGATAGCGCCCCGTTTTCGTCGGCTTTGGCCGTCTTTGAGACCGAGTTCTATTTCTTTTCACCGCTACAGGCGCTTGTTTCAGTGCAAGACGATGATCCGCTGCTGGCGCTGCGCAGCGCAGGCGCGCTGCGGGATCTGCTTGTAGATCAACCGGGCATCAAACACGTTACCCTGGAGCCAGCGGCGAGCCCGAATAACGCGTATGTCGTGAGTGCGCTATTCGCGAACGAATCGGATCTTCCGCGAGTGTTCGAGCACATCGACACAGCGGACTTCGGCCTGGGGGTCGAGGTTGTGTACACCAATGCGTCGCTCGTCTATGGCGACATTGACCGGCAGGCCATGGATTCTTTATTGCGCTCTCTCGCCTGGTCCACGGCGCTTATCTTCGGCGCGGTCCTGTTGGCGCTACGCTCGGTACGCGCGTTGCTCAGTGCGATGCTCGCTAATGCCGTGCCTCTCATGCTCGTCTGTGGTGCCGTCTGGCTCATCGGAAGCCCGCTCAACCTCGTTACGATTTTTGTGTTTCTCGTCGCGCTCGGCGTCATTGTCGATGACTCGATTCACATACTGTTTTGGCGGGCGTCAGGAGACCCTGTCTCGGGCAGCAGTATCGAGTTCAGCGTGCTGCTCAGCACCGTGGTGCTATGTCTCGGTCTGCTGCTGTGCCAGCTGAGTGATTTTCCGACGACGCGAATATTCGCAGGCTACTGTGCGCTTGCGTTGATCGGCGCGGTCATCAGCAATCTGACCGTATTGCCATTACTCGTGCGTGCGTCGCGCCCGGATAGCGCGATCTCTTAGTCAAACGTCGAGGTTTGCGACGGTCAGCGCGTTCTTTTCGATAAAATCGCGTCGTGGTTCGACCTGATCTCCCATCAGTGTCGTGAATATTTCATCCGCTTTAACGGCGTCTTCTATTTTCACCTGCATCAGCCGACGAGTCTCCGGGTTTACGGTGGTATCCCAAAGCTGGTCCGGGTTCATCTCACCAAGACCCTTGTATCGCTGTATAGACTGACCGCGGCGAGCTTCATTCATAAGCCACTCAACGACCTGTGAAAACTCTGACACTGCGCTACGGCGTTCGCCGCGCTGTATATACGCTCCCTCGCCGAGCAGGCCCGACAGCTTTCCTGCAAGCGCCATGATGTGCTTGTATTCATTGGTGTCGAAAAACTCTCGTGGCAGGTAGCGTGTTGCGCCGACGCCATGTTGCACCTTCGTAATCGCTATGCGCACGCCTTCACCCCCCGCATCGCCTCGATCCAGGTCAGCGGAATAACTTCCTCCATTGCCATTCATGGCCCGGTC
>CAMYMP010000659.1 GCA_947259435.1 uncultured Woeseiaceae bacterium | reverse complement strand
GCTGCGGAAGCCGTGCATTTGATGGAAACCAACAAGATCACATCGCTGCTGGTTGCTGATGAAGATGGCTGCCTTGTCGGCGCGCTGAATGTACATGATCTTTTTCGCGCGGGTATTATGTGAACGCTTCGACCACCGCAATCCGATTGCAGCAGATTCGACTTGCCGCCTTCGATGTCGACGGCGTATTTACGGACGGTCGATTCTATCTCTCTGACGACGGCATCGAGTCGAAGGCATTCAACACTCAGGACGGCTGCGGAATTCGCCTGCTGATCAACGCCGGAATCAACGTCGCAGTGATCAGCGGGCGGCAATCTGGCGCAGTCGATCGACGGATGGCAGAACTCGGCGTCGCCCACGTACTGCAGGGTTGCAAGGACAAAGTTTCAGCACTGGATCAACTGACAAAAGAGCTTGGCCTTGTGGCGGCTGAGTGCGCATTCGTCGGTGACGATATTCCGGACCTGCCTCTGTTACGACATGTCGGCTTCTCGTTTGCCGTGGCTAATGCGGTGAGTGCTGTGCGCGAGCAATGCGATCACACGACACTTGCGAAGGGTGGCTTTGGTGCGGTGCGCGAGGTCTGTGATCTGATACTGGCAGCGCGTGACGGCTCTGAGTAAATGATCAGTCCACGCAACCTCGTTGTTTTTGCGCTACTCGTGGCCGGAGCAATGGCAAGTTGGTATCTCGCAAGTGCCGGACGCAGCGGCGACGTCAATGTGCCTCCGCTGGAGGCGGCGCATCGTGGCTACTATCTGAAATCAGCAAGAATTCTCGGCACGGGCGCCGATGGCGAACTTCTCTATGAGATTCAGGCTGCACAGGCGGAACAGCAGGATGATAATCGAGTTTCGTTCACCGACGTGCGCATCAATTATTCGCCGCGGACCGAGGTTCCGTGGACAGTCAACGCGGATTCCGCAACGATCTACCAAAACGAACAACGTGTGTTATTACAGGGCCACGTTCGGGCAGTCAGCGCCGAAGGTTTTTCAGGCAACGACACGGAAATTCGAACCCGTTACCTCGAGCTCGACCCCGAAAATTATCTCGCAGAGACCGACGAGCGCGTGCAGATACGAATCGGTGCCCGCAGTCTGACTGCAACAGGCATGCTAGCATCGCTCAAGGATAATCGCGTGGAACTCAAGTCGAACGTCAGCGGCAAGTTCGCCCCATGAAAACCTTAGCAACGATGACCGCCCGTAGCCTGGCAATATTGTCTGTGTTGCCTTGCCTGGTGTTCGCTCAGACCGCTGGCGATCTGAGACTGCCAATCTCGCTTGACGCCGACTCGACTGATTATGACGGCAAGAGTTCGATGCTGATGTTTCGAGGTCTAAGATTATCGCAGGGCAATACCAACATCGAGGCTGACATTGGCCGGGCCAGCAAGCTGGATTTCAAGGACAGTGTCTGGCGTTTTTCAGGTAACGTAATTATTGATGTCGACGCCGGCCACATCGAATGTGAGTCTGCCGATCTGACATTTACCGACACGCAGCTTCGACACGCTGCGATCGAGGGGTCCCCCGCCACCTTCGAACTGCGTCGTCTCGGTAGCGACGAGATCACGTATGCGGAGGCTGGAAAACTGCAGTACGATTTCGATGCCGGTGTCGTCGAGTTCTCGGAAGAAGCGGTCATTACCGAGGGCGGTAATCAGATTTCATCGAGCTTCCTCGTTTACAACATAAACGAGCAGAGCATCAAAGCTCAGTCTTCGGCCGATGGCGACAAGAAAGTAAAGATCACAGTCACCCCTGAGACGGCAACTGACACGGACGCCGAAGGCTCGGGCAACGATGAAGACCCGGGCGTGGAGGGAAATAAAAAGCGGCGAAGTTGTTGGGCTCCTCGGCCCCAACGGTGCTGGCAAGACCACGGCGGTCTATATGATCGTCGGGCTGATCTCCGCGGACAGCGGCACGATACTACTTGACGGTCAGGATCTGACAGCGCAACCGATGCATCGTCGCGCCAAGCTCGGCCTCGGCTACCTGCCACAGGAGGCGTCGATATTTCGCAAGCTGACAGTCGAACAGAATGTCCTTGCGATCCTGGAAACCCGTGACGACCTCGACCAGGCTGGTCGCGAGGAAGAACTCGAAACCCTGCTTGACGAACTGCATGTCGGTCACGTCCGGACCAGCCTTGGCATTAGCCTGTCGGGTGGCGAACGTCGCCGTGTCGAGATCGCCCGGGCACTGGCGGCGAGCCCATTGTTTGTTTTGCTCGACGAACCTTTCGCCGGCGTCGACCCGATTTCGGTGCTCGATATTCAAAGGATTATCAAGCACTTGTGCGAACGCGAGATTGGCGTCCTAATCACTGACCATAATGTGCGGGAAACACTCGGAATTTGCGGAAGAGCCTATATACTGAGTGATGGGAGCCTGATTGCTTCGGGCTCACCAGAAGAAATACTGGAGAATCATCACGTACGAGAAGTGTATCTCGGACAGGAGTTCAAACTCTGAGGCAGACTGATCACAACATAAACGTCAACCGCATGCTCGCCTCTATGGCACACGCCAATTAATGTTAAAACCGTCGCTACAGTTAAAACTCGGACAGACGCTGACGATGACGCCGCAGCTGCAGCAGGCCATCAGGCTTTTGCAGTTGCCGGTTCTGGATCTCAATGCACAGATTCAGGACGCGCTTGAAGAAAACATCATGCTCGAGATGGAGGACCTGCCGGACGCCCCGCAGACGAGCGCCGAGACCACTGCTGAAGTCGAAACCATTCGTGCCGAAGACACCTGGCAGGCGCAGTCCGCCGACCGTATTGCCGATGGTGGCTGGAATGGCGAAGGCCGGCCGATCACCGAGTTCGCTGACGAATCCGGCCAGACGCTGCGAGAGCACTTGCTCTGGCAGCTCGAGATGGAGCACTTCTCGCCGCGGCAGCTCGTGATCGGAGAGGCAATTGTCGACTCAATCAATGACGATGGTTACCTTACCGCCGACCTTGACGAAATTTCCGCGAGCCTCGACAGCGAATCCGAGATCACGGCGGAGGAAATCAAGGAAACGCTCGAAAAAGTTCAGCGTCTGGACCCGGTTGGTGTCGGCGCCCGCACGATTTCGGAGTGCATCATCTTGCAGTTGCAGCAGCTTGACGCTTCTACACCCGGATTGCAGCTGGCGATTGAACTTTCCAAGAGTCACCTCGACCTGATCGCAAGCGGGGACCATGGCGAGCTGCGGCGCACACTGCGAACCTCCGAAGAGGATCTCCACGACGCGCTGGCACTCGTCAAAGGCTGCAACCCAAAGCCTGGCCTGGCAGTCAG
>CAMYMP010000658.1 GCA_947259435.1 uncultured Woeseiaceae bacterium | reverse complement strand
TTCGACACCCATCGCCAGCATGGCCGTGTTCGCCTGGAAACCCGTGTTCCACATGCCGACGAGCGCGCACGGCGTAGCCGCAAAGACAACAACGATCATGACGCGTTTGAGATCAATCGCGTCGCGTATGTGCGGTGAGCCGCGAGTTACATCGGGTGGCGAGAAGAACAGCGTGTCGACCATCTCGAAGATGGCGTGGAATTTCTCGAGTCGGCCGCCTTTAACGAACAGCGGCTCGACACTGTCCAGCATCTTGCGCAGTCGCTTCATCAGCCGTACGCCTCGATTTCATCGAGCGCCTTGCGAAGGTGCGGTCCGTAGTTGTACTTGCCGTTGCAGACGAACGAGCAAAGCGCGAGGTCCTCTTCATCGAGCTCCAGGCAGCCCAGCTGTTGCGCGCTGTCGGTGTCCCTGACCAGTAGTGCTTTGAGCAACACGGTAGGCAGGATATCGAGCGGCATGATGCGCTCGAAGCTACCCGTTGACACCATGGCGCGCGGGCTGCCGTTCTGCGAGCTCGTCATGTCGAAGGTACCTTTGTGCAAAAAGCTCGAAGCATAGGCGCGCAGCGCGGAATACCTGTCCTTGCCTGGCATCATCCAGGACAGGAATTCTCGCGGACTGCCTTCGGCAATCACGCTGATTTGATTGTGATACGCGCCAAGCCAGCCGAGCATACCGGAGGCGCGATGGCCCGACAGTACCGAGCCGGAAATGACGCGAGCGTTCCCCGGATGCAACTGATCCGCGAGAATATCGCTGATGTGGGCGCCACGCCGGGTGCGCAACAGTCGCGGGTTTTTGACCATCGGGCCGCCGAGCACAATGACGCGTTCCGTCGGCAGCCGGCCGTTCAGGAACAGCCTGCCGATCGCCATCGTGTTCTGATAGCCGATGTGCCAGACGGTCTTGTGAATGCTCACCGGGTCGAGGAAATGTATGTGCGTGCCGACCAGGCCAGCCGGATGCGGCCCGGCGAATTCTGCGTGACGGTACTGTTCGCCATCAGGGCACGAAATATCGGTATCCGGCCTGGTACAAATGTAGGTTGGCCCACCCGTTAGGCGCGAGACGAGCCGCACGCCTGCAAGAAAGGCGTCGTTATCCTCCCGAATAACCATCGCAGGATCGCCGGCGAGCGGATTGGTGTTAATCGCGGTTATGAAAATGGAATTCGGGGTCGCATCCGGCAGCGGAATGCGACCGAACGGGCGCGTGCGCAGCGCGGTCCACAAGCCGGACTCGGCGAGCGTCTGTCGTATTTTGCCGGCATCGATTTTGTCGATGTCCGCGGGCTCACAACTGCGCCAGGTCTCGGCGTCATCGCCGTCGAGTTCGATAACGACGGAATTCAAGACCCGCCGCGCACCCCGATTGATTGCAGACACGGTGCCGCAGCCCGGGGCCGTGTACCGCACATCGGGGTTTCGCTTATCCACGAACAAGACCTGGCCAAGCTTGACGCGGTCGCCCTCGGCTACGGCCATTTTCGGTTTCAGGCCCGGCGTATCCCAACCGACCAGCCCGACGCTGCCGACATCCGCCGCGTCCGATATGACGAGCTCCGGCGTGCCGGCGATAGGAATATCAAGTCCTTTTTTAATGGTTATGCGCATTGCGTGTTCAGACGTTATGGCCGCCAGTACAAAAACAGAACGCAGGCGACCAGCCATATCGATCCGATCGTGTGAATCGCGAGCGTGCTTTCAATCGCGGCCGTCATGCGTCCGCGGTCCCGGATACCGACGCGTATTGCGGCGCCTGCTTTGAAAGCGAGAACCAGCAGCGCGGCCGGAACCAGCGGCGCGAGCAGTGGCAGCGCGTTGTGCTTGCCGGTGGCGCCATCTGCCGCCACATCGGGCACCTCGTTGATCAGCAGAATTGCGGCCACCCAGGCACTAACGGGAATAGTAAAAAGCAGCAGCTCGAGATTGAGTTCGGCGCCTTGTAGCCACGCGGCGCCGGCCACCGGGATAACGCCAAGGCCGACTGCGACCGCGGTCTCTCCGATGCCCAGTGAAGCCAGCCGCGCCGGACCGAGCGAGTACAGAACGCTGAGTGCGACACCCGCAAGGCCGAAATACAAAACCACCGGTCCCTTCAGCGCTATTAGCGCAATGCCTGCGATCGCTGCCAGCGCGAGCAGGGTGATACCCCATCGCGCCATTTCGCTGGCGCTCATAATGCCGGTTTGAATGAATCGCGATCCACCCGTGTACGGATAAACACGATCGTCGTTTTGCCTGTCCGTACCGCCGGACTCGTCGCCAACATCGTTGAGCACATTGCTCGCGGCGTGCACGCACATCGTTGCGAACAGGGCTAGCACGAAGACCAAAACGCCAAAACTGTCCGTTGCACTGAATCCCCACGCGGTGCCAGCGATGATCGGCAGCAGTGAGGCAGGGAAAAATTTGGGACGGGTGGCGTGGAACAGACGCTTCGCGGTCTGTGCAAAAGAGTCTCCGGCAAAATTCTGCGGTGAGGGGTCGACGGTGCGTGAATTCTCTGTTGGCATTTCTTGCTCCCATGCCCAAGCCACGACCTCGCGGTGGCTTACACATCTCCTGGACGTTTATACCGAAGTTGGTAGGGATTGTAATACAGTGGAAACTACGGAGTGACTATCTGGTTAATCTTCTGCACACGGCACGCTTTCCATATTTGGCCGTGTTTGCTTATGGACAAGCGCGGCGACATTCCTGGCTGCCCTCAGCATCGAGTGTAAAACGCATCTCAGTAATCATTCAATCGTCTTGAGTATTTCGCTCGGTATATTCACGTATACCTTCAACGAGAAATGTCGATATATGCTGGATGCCGGTGCAGGCTTCCCAGCGTGAGTCGAACACAATTGTAGGTAAAACCTGCATCTTAATGAAAGATCGATCTTGACGCCCAATACCAACGCACATGGGGTTGACTAGCCGATTTCATAGGGAAGTTGTGTCTCAATGATCAAATCGCTGCTAAAACCGGTCACAGCCTTGAGAACATGGATTCGAGCCTGGCGGCGGGGCTCGAGCAGCCGGAAGATTCCGACCCAGGTCATCCAGCTCGGCGTCATCTTCCTGGTTGTTGGTGTGGGTATGTTCCTGCTGAGGCAAAAGTTCGTTCCCGAAACCTTCGGGGATCTGGGTCACTACCGGGCTGCCGCGGTGGCCGCCAACGCGGAACTGGAGCTACGCTACGCGGGCTGGCAGGAATGCGAAGTGTGCCACGCGGACAAGGT